>NZ_JBYSZI010000052.1:0-49130 GCF_058787075.1 Cupriavidus sp. FW305-46 | reverse complement strand
GCCACGGCCCGCCGCGCCGCCCGCCGCGCCGCCCGCCGCGCGCCAGGCGGAGCCGGAATCCGTGCCGCCCTGGGAGCTGGCGGGTGGCAGCGACGTGCCGCCGTGGGAAGAGCTGCCGCCCGACCTGCCGGCCATCGGCCCCTATGACAGCGATCCTGGCTACCGCGACAACGGTTTCAACGAACCGGCAGCGCGTGCCGCCGGGCCGCGCCGGGCGCCCGCGCGCGAGGCCGAGCCGGCGCGCGAGGCCGCTCCGGTGCAGCCAGCCGCGGCGCCGGCAGAATCCGCCAAGTTCGTCGCTCCGCGCCCGCCAGCAGCGGGCGAGGATGGCACCCCGCCGGCCTTCACCGGCGCATGGCCGGTGCTGGCCGCCGGCCTGCCCTTGAAGGGCCTGGCCCAGCAGCTGGCCTACCAGAGCGAACTGACCCAGGTGGTCGGACGTACCTTCCACCTGCGCATCCCGGTCGCGGCCCTGGGCGAGAACGGCGTGTCCGAGCGGCTGCAGCAGGCGCTGTGCGACCACTTCGGCGAGCCGGTGCGCGTGGTCTGCGAGGTGGGCGGGGTTTCCATCACCGCGGCGGCCGCCGATGCCGAGGCGCGTGCCGAGCGCCAGCGCCAGGCCGAGGCCGTGATCGAGGCCGATCCCTTTGTCCAGGGCCTGCTGCGCGATTTTGGTGGCCAGATCGTGCCGGGCTCGATCCAGCCGCGCGCCGCCTGATCCGCGGCCTGCGTTTGCTTTACCGAATCACTTCACCGAATTTCTTACCGAATCCAGGAGCATTCCATCATGATGAAAGGTCAACTCGCCGGGCTGATGAAGCAAGCCCAGCAGATGCAGGAAAACATGAAGAAGATGCAGGAGCAGCTGGCCCAGATCGAGGTCGAGGGCCAGTCCGGCGCCGGTCTCGTCAAGGTGGTCATGACCTGCAAGAACGACGTCAAGCGCGTCACCATCGACCCCAGCCTGCTGGCCGAGGGCGAAGACAAGGACCTGCTGGAAGACCTGGTCGCCGCGGCCTTCAATGACGCCGTGCGCAAGGCCGAAGCCACCTCGCAGGAAAAAATGGGCTCGATGACCTCGGGCCTGCCGCTGCCCCCGGGCTTCAAGCTGCCGTTCTGAACGCCACTGTGAAGGCATCGTCCCCGACCTCGCTGCAGGCACTGGTCGAAGCGCTGCGGGTGCTGCCCGGCGTCGGGCCCAAGTCCGCCCAGCGCATGGCCTACCACCTGCTGCAGCACGACCGCGAGGGCGCGCGCAAGCTGGGCGATGCATTGCGCGGCGCGGCGGACCATATCCGCCATTGCCAGCGCTGCAATACCTTCACCGAGCAGGAGATCTGCGAGACCTGCCTGGACGACCGCCGCGACGCCTCGGTGCTGTGCGTGGTGGAAACCCCGGCCGACCAGGTCATGATCGAGCAGACCCTGACCTACCGCGGCAAGTACTTCGTGCTGATGGGCCGGCTCTCGCCGCTGGATGGCATCGGCCCGCGCGAGATCCATCTTGACCGGCTGCTCGCGCGCGCCACCGAGCCCGAGCTGGGCGGCCCGGTCGGCGAGGTCATCGTCGCCACCAACTTCACCAGCGAAGGCGAGGCCACCGCGCACTACATCGGCGAAATGCTCAAGGCACGCGGCCTCAAGGTTTCGCGCCTGGCGCGCGGCGTGCCGGTGGGCGGCGAGCTGGAGTACGTCGATGCCGGCACCATCGCGCGTGCGGTGATGGACCGCCGCAACCTCTGAGCACGATCGCGCGGGTCCGGTTGCCCGCGCGCCGGTCACCGCGTTCTTCCGCCTTCTTCAGCTGCCTGCCTCTCCCATGAACCTGGCCCGCTTCGATCTCGTCACGCTTGGCTTGTTCGTCGCCGTGGCCCGGCAGGGCAGCATCTCGGCCGGCGCGCGCCAGTCGCACCTGGCCGTGGCCGCCGCCAGCAAGCGCATCTCCGACCTGGAAACCGCGGTCGGCGCGCCGCTGTTCTTCCGCCATGCCGCCGGCGTGCAGCTGACCGAGGCCGGCCAGGCCTGCTTCCACCATGCGCTGACCATCCTGCAGGACGTCGAACGCATGGCCGGCGTGATGTCGGACTACGCCTCGGGCGTGCGCGGGCAGGTGCGGGTGTGCGCCAACACCTCGGCGATCACGCAGTTCCTGCCTGACGACCTGGCGTCGTTCATGCAGCGTCATCCCACCATCCGCATCGAGCTGGAAGAGCAGAACAGCCGCGATATCGTCGCCGCGCTGGTCGAGAACCGCGCCGACGTCGGCATCTTTGCCGACCGCACCCCCGCGGCGGGGCTGATGACGATCGAGTACCGGCAGGACGAGCTGGTCATCATCACGCCGCCCAACCATCCGCTGGCCGCGCGCGGCCCGGTGCACTATGCCGATACGCTGGAATTCGACTTCGTCAGCCTGCCGCAGGAAACCTCGCTGGCCGCGCGCCTGCTCGAGGAGAGCAGCCGGCTCGACCGGCCGTTCCGGCTGCGCATCCAGGTGCGCAGCTTCGATGCCATGTGCCGCATGGTGATGGCCGGCCTGGGCGTGGGCGTGCTGCCGCGCATCGCTGCCGAGCCGCACGTCAAGTCGATGGGGCTGTCGCTGGTGTCGCTGCAGGACGCCTGGGCGCGCCGCTCGCTGCTGATCGGGCTGCGCGACCCGGCCGGGCTGACGGTCTCGGCCCGTCTGCTGATCACCCACCTGTGCGGGGACCGGGCGCCGTTCTGACGCGCCCGCGCTGAGGCGCCTTCGCAGCCTTTCGCGTTCCGAGAAAGCCCGCTTCTCCGATTGCCGATTCCTGGCGGGCCCCGTGCTGGGGCACACTCCGTTCGAACGCAATGTATGACAAGCCAGTCATTGGGCTTGCCGCACTGCAACAAAATACCGCATCGCACGGAGACACCCATGGCGCAACAGATCCTCGAGGGCATTCGCGTCCTCGAACTCGGACAACTCATCGCCGGCCCCTTTGCCGCCAAGACCCTGGCCGACTTTGGCGCCCACATCATCAAGGTGGAGCCGCCGGGGCAGGGCGACCCGCTGCGCAAATGGCGCATGCTGCATGAAGGCACCTCGGTCTGGTGGGAGGCTCAGTCGCGCAACAAGGAGTCGATCTGCATCGACCTGCGCCAGCCGGAAGGCCAGGCGCTGGTGCGCAAGCTGGCCGCCGAGGCCGACGTGCTGATCGAGAACTTCCGCCCCGGCACCATGGAGAAGTGGGGCCTGGGCTGGGACGTGCTGCATGCCGACAACCCGCGCCTGATCATGCTGCGCGTGTCGGGCTACGGCCAGACCGGCCCGAAGAAGGATGAGCCCGGCTTTGCCGCCGTGGCCGAAGCCATGGCCGGCCTGCGCCACCTGACCGGCGAGCCCGGCCGCGCGCCGGTGCGCGCCGGCCTGTCGCTGGGCGACACCATCGCCGGCCTGCACGGCGCCATGGGCGTGCTGCTGGCGCTGTACCAGCGCGACGCGCGCGGCGGCGAAGGCCAGGTCATCGACGTGGCGCTGTACGAGTCGCTGTTCAACCTGAGCGAAAGCCTGCTGCCGGAATACTCGGCCTTCGGTGCGGTGCGCCAGCCCGCCGGCGGCGCGCTGCCGGGGATCGCGCCGTCCAATGCCTATCCCTGCGCCAGCGGTGAATACGTGCTGGTGGCGGCCAATGGCGACGCCATCTTCAAGCGCATGATGCTGGCCATCGGCCGGCCCGACCTGGCCGACGATCCGTCGCTGGCACAGAACGATGGCCGCGTGAAGCGCGTCGACGAAATCGATGCCGCCATCGCGGACTGGACCCGCACGCAGACGGTGGACTCGGCGCTGGCGGTGCTGCGCGACGCGCAGGTGCCGTCTGGCCGCATCTATACCGTCAAGGACATTGCCGAAGACCCGCACTACCGCGCCCGCGGCGTGATCGAGTCGGTGACCTCGGCCGGCGGGCTCACGGTGGAAGTGCCGGGCGTAGTGCCCAAGCTGTCGGCCAGCCCGGGGGAAATCCATGACCGCGCGCCGACGCTGGGCGAGCATACCGATGCAGTGCTGAAGCAGGCAGGCTTCGATGACGCCGCCATCGCCGACCTGCGCGCGCGCAAGGTGATCGCATGAGCGCCGCCGCCAACCTGCGCGGCCCGGCACGCGTCGAGATCAATGAAGTCGCGCCGCGCGACGGCCTGCAGATCGAGCCGGTGGTGGTGCCGACCGACGCCAAGGTCGCCTTCCTCGACGCGCTGTCGGCCTGCGGCTTTGCCCGCATCGAAGCCACCTCTTTCACCTCGGCCCGCGCCATCCCGGCGCTGGCCGATGCCGAGGCGCTGATGCACCGCATGCAGCGCCACCCGGGCGTGCGCTACACCGCGCTGGTGCCCAACCTGCGCGGGCTGGAGCGTGCGCTGTCGTGCCGGCCGGATGAGGTCAACCTGGTGATGTCGGCCAGCGAGACCCACAACCGCGCCAACCTGCGCATGACGCGCGAGCAGTCGCAAGCGCAATTGCTGGCGATGATCGAGGCGGCGCGCGGCGCCGGAGTGCCGGTCAACATTTCGCTGTCGACCGTGTTCGGCTGTCCCTTCGAGGGCGAGGTCGACAGCGCCGCGGTGATGGCACTGGCCACCCGCTTCGCCGAGGCCGGCGCGGACGGCATCACGCTGTGCGACACCACCGGCATGGCCTACCCGAACCAGGTCGCGGCGCTGTGCGAGGCCTTCCAGGCCTCACTGCCCGATACCGGCCTGACCATCCACCTGCACAACACCCGCGGCATGGGCGTGGCCAATGCCCTGGCTGCCTGGCAGACCGGCGTGACGCGCTTCGACGCGGCCGCCGGCGGCCTGGGCGGCTGCCCGTACGCCCCCGGTGCCAGCGGCAACGTCAGCACCGAAGACCTGGTCCACATGTTCGACTGCATGGGCGTCGAGACCGGCGTCGACCTGGGCGCGCTGCTCGACGTGGTGGCCGGCATGCCGGCGCTGGTCGGGCGCGACCTCCACAGCCAGCTGCTGAGCGCCGGCCCGCGCCTGCGCACGCACCAGCCGCCGGCCTGGATGGCGGAGCATTTCGCCGGGCAGGCATAGCCGGCACCCAGACAAGAACAACACATCCAACAGATAACGGAGACCCTCATGAAGCAAGCCCTTCAACGCAAGTCCGCCATGCCCGCACGGCGCAAGGCCGTAGCCGCCACGCTGGCGGCACTCGGTGCGGCATGGTTCGCGCCCGTCGCCCTGGCGCAGGATGGTACCTATCCCGCCCGGCCGGTGACGCTGGTGGTATCGGCCGCGGCTGGTGGCACCACCGACATCGCGGCGCGCATGATTGCGGAACCGCTGTCCAAGGCGCTCGGCCAGCCGGTGGTGGTGGACAACCGTCCCGGCGGCAACGGCAGCATCGCCGCGCAACTGGTGGCGCGGGCCAAGCCGGACGGCTACACGCTGATGCTGCAGTACTCGGGCTTCCACGTGATCACGCCGCTGCTGGTCAAGAACCTGTCGTGGGACCCGGTCAAGGACTTTGCGCCGGTGGCCAACATCCTGTCGGCGCCGCAGGTGCTGGTGGTGCGCCCGAGCCTGCCGGTCAAGTCGCTGAAGGAGCTGGTGGCGTACGCCAAGGCCAATCCGGACAAGCTCAACTACGCCTCGTCGGGCAACGGCTCGCTGCAGCACGTATCGACCGAGCTGCTGAACCAGATGGCCGGCACGAAGATCACGCACGTGCCCTACAAGGGCACCGGCCCGGCCATGACCGACCTGCTGGGCGGCTCGGTGGACCTGACCATCACCACGCCGCCGCCGCTGATGGCCCATATCGCCGCCGGCAAGCTGCGCCCGCTGGTGGTGACCAGCAAGACCCGCCTGCCCAGCCTGAAGGACGTGCCGTCGGCGCCCGAGGCCGGCTACCCCGACCTGGACGTGTCGTCGTGGTTTGCGATGTACGCACCGGCCGGCACGCCCAAGCCGGTGATCGACAAGCTGACTGGCGAAATCGACAAGATCATGCGCACCGAAGCCTTCCGCAAGAAGGCCGAGGGCCTGGGCGCCGAGGCCAAGTACATGAGCCCGCAGCAGCTGGGGCAGTACCAGAAGGCGGAACTGGCGCGCTGGGGCAAGGTGATCAAGTCCGCCGACATCCACGCGGAATGATGGCGCGGGCTGCGGCAAGGTGATCGAAAGGTAAGGGCGTTATGCTGGCGGGTTTGCTAGGTGTTGATACCGATGCGGTGCATCGCACCGTCCGGTAGCATCGCAATTTGCCGCACCGCGGCGCGCCCCCTTCGAGCGCATGTCGCCGCAGCGCCAGTCCACACGGGTAGGAGATCTCGCATGTATAACAAGAAATTCTGGAAGCAATTCCTGATCGCGCTGGCGCTGTTCCTGGCCGGCTGGTTCACCTTCGGCCAGGCGCAGGCACAGGGCAAGCCCGAGAAGACCAAGGTCACCATCGCGGTGGGCGGCAAGAACCTGTTCTATTACCTGCCGCTGACCATTGCCGAGCGCCTCGGCTACTTCAAGGAAGAAGGGCTGGACGTCGAGATCGTCGACTTCGCCGGCGGTGCCAAGGCGCTGCAGGCCGTGGTGGGCGGCAGCGCCGACGTGGTCTCGGGCGCCTACGAGCACACCATCAACCTGCAGGCCAAGGGCCAGCGCTACCAGGAATTCGTGCTGCAGGGCCGCGCCCCGCAGATCGTGCTGGTGGTGTCGAACAAGACCATGCCCAACTTCAAGTCGATCGCCGACCTGAAGGGCAAGAAGATCGGCGTGACCGCGCCGGGCTCGTCGACCAACATGATGGCCAACTTCGTGCTGGCCAAGTCCGGGCTGAAGCCTTCGGACGTGTCGTTCATCGGCGTGGGCGCCAGCGCCGGCGCGGTGGCCGCGATGCGCTCGGGCCAGATCGATGCGATGGCCAACCTGGACCCGGTGATCTCGATGCTGACGCAGAAGAACGAAGTGCGCATCGCCTCCGACACCCGCACGCTCAAGGACACCCAGGCCGTGTTCGGCGGCAATATGCCGTCGGGTTGCCTGTATGCGTCGCAGGCGTTTATCCAGCAGAACCCCAACACTACGCAGGCGCTGACCAATGCCATGGTGCGCGCGCTCAAGTGGCTGCAGAAGGCGGGCCCGTCGGACATCGTCAAGACCGTGCCGGAAAGCTACCTGCTGGGTGACCGCGCGCTGTACCTGGCCGCGTGGGAAAAGGTCAAGGAAGCGATCTCGCCGGACGGCACCATGCCGGCCGACGGCCCGCGCACCGCGTTCAATGCGCTGAGCCAGTTCGACGCCGAGCTCAAGGGCAAGCCGGTCAAGCTGGAAGAGACCTACACCAACGCCTTCGTGCAGAAGGCCAACGCCAAGTACAAGTAAGACCCTCGCCGTCGATGCCATCGGCCCGCTGCCCGCAGCGGGCCTTTGCTTTGAAACCTTGACGGCCAATCCATCATCACCCGCCCGCGCCGCGCCCCCCGGCGCCGCCACGGCGGGACCGAGACGGTTCATCATGAGCACTCCCGCACTTTCCCTCGACAAGGTTACCTGCACCTTTGTCTCGCGCGATGACCGCAGCCAGCGCTATACCGCGGTCCAGGACGTCACGCTGTCGATCCAGCCCGGCGAATTCGTCTCCGTGGTCGGCCCCACCGGTTGCGGCAAGTCCACGCTGCTCAACGTCGGCGCCGGCCTGCTGGAACCCTCCAGCGGCGAGATTCGCGTGTTCGGCGAGCCCCTGCGCGGCATCAACCGCCGCGCCGGCTATATGTTCCAGACCGAGGCGCTGATGCCCTGGCGCAGCGCCCTGGACAACGTCGTCGCCGGCCTGGAGTTCCGCGGCGTGGCGCGCGCCGAGGCCGTGCAGCAGGGCGAGGAATGGCTGCGCCGCGTGGGCCTGGGCGGCTTTGGCGACCGCTATCCGCACCAGCTCTCGGGGGGCATGCGCAAGCGTGTCGCGCTGGCGCAGACGCTGGTGCTGGACCCGGACATCATCCTGATGGACGAACCGTTCTCGGCGCTGGATATCCAGACCCGCCAGCTGATGGAGAACGAGGTGCTGGAGCTGTGGGCCGCCAAGCGCAAGGCCGTGCTCTTCATCACCCACGACCTGGACGAGGCCATTGCCATGAGCGACCGTGTCGTGGTGCTGTCGGCCGGCCCCGGCACGCACCCGATCGGCGAGTTCGAGATCGACCTGCCGCGCCCGCGCGACGTGGCCGAGATCCGCAACCATCCGCGTTTTGTCGAACTGCACGCCGCGATCTGGGACGTGCTGCGCGAGGAAGTGCTCAAGGGCTACGCCCAGCAGCGCAAGGTGGCCTGAGCCCTCCAACCTAACAAGACCTGAATCCCGATGGCATTCCGTACTGATTCCAAGGGCATGCTGCGCGTCTGGCAGCTGCTCGTCCTGGTGGTGATCCTCGGCGTGTGGCATATGGCCACGCGCTCGCAGCAGGTTGCCTTTTTCTTCGGCGAACCGCTGATGGTGGCGCAGCGCATCTGGAGCTGGTTTATCGTCGAGCGCGATATCTACCTGCACCTGGGCGTGACGCTGATCGAAACCGTGCTGGCCTTCGGCATCGGCACGGTGGCGGGGCTGGGCGTGGGCCTGTGGCTGGCGCTGAGCCCGATGACCTCGGCCATCCTCGACCCCTACGTCAAGGCCATGAACTCGATGCCGCGCGTGATCCTGGCGCCGATCTTCGCGGTCTGGTTCGGCCTGGGCATCTGGTCGAAGGTGGCGCTGGCGGTGACGCTGGTGTTCTTCATCGTCTTCTTCAACGTCTACCAGGGCGTCAAGGAAGTGAGCCCGGTGGTGCTGGCCAACGCGCGCATGCTGGGCGCCAACCAGAAGCAGCTGCTGCGCCATGTCTACCTGCCCAGCGCCACCAGCTGGGTGTTCTCGTCGCTGCATACCTCGGTGGGCCTGGCCTTCGTGGGCGCGGTGGTGGGCGAATACCTGGGCTCGGCGCGCGGCGTTGGCTACCTGATCCTGCAGGCCGAAGGCACCTTCGACATCAATACCGTGTTTGCCGGCATCGTGGTGCTGACGGCGTTTGCGCTGGTGCTGGACTGGATGGTTGGCATGGGTGAGAAGCGGCTGATGAAGTGGCAGCCGCAGAGCGGGGAGACGGAGAAGCTTTGATGCAAACCTGCCGGCAAGCGCTGCTGGCCGGCGGTTTGCTCCCTCTCCCGCTTGCGGGAGAGGGAGCACCCAAGCGGTCAAGAGCAAATCTCGGGTTTGTGGTCGGCAGCGCTGAAGTTTACCGACACCGTCAGCCCGCCTCCGGGCGTATCCGCAAGCTCGACCGCTGCACCATGCAGCCGCGCGATCTCGCGCACGATCGACAGCCCCAGCCCGGTCCCTTCCACGGACTGTCCGCTCTCGCCGCGATAGAAGCGCCGGAACACCGCATCGCGCTCTGCCGGCGCAATGCCGGGGCCGTTGTCGATCACCTGCAGCCGCGGCACGCCGCCGTGCAGCGCCACGCGCACCGTGACCACCGCACCACGCCCCGCATAGCGGATCGCGTTGTCGATCAGGTTGCCCGTCAGCTCCTGCAGCAGCTCGGCCTGCCCGGAGACCTCCACCGGCCCTAACTGCTCGAAGCCCAGGTCGACCTCGCTGCCACGCGCCACCGGCGCCCAGTCCAGTGCCACGCCTTGCGCCAGCGCATCGAGCCGCAGCGGCCTGAGCGTGGGCATATAGCCCGCATCAGGCTCCAGCCGCGACAGCGACAGCAGCTGCTGCACACCCTTGGAGGCATGGCGCACGGTGCCGTGCAGCAGCCGCATATGCTCGCGCACGCGTTCGCCGTCGCGCTCGCGCAGCGCCAGCTCGGACTGCGCCTGGATGATCGCCAGCGGCG
The DNA here is from genome assembly GCF_058787075.1 of Cupriavidus sp. FW305-46. Taxonomy (NCBI): domain Bacteria; kingdom Pseudomonadati; phylum Pseudomonadota; class Betaproteobacteria; order Burkholderiales; family Burkholderiaceae; genus Cupriavidus; species Cupriavidus sp. FW305-46. The sequence goes on along the minus strand of NZ_JBYSZI010000052.1, from coordinate 39,285 downwards.
TCTTGAGCTGGTGCGCGGCATCGGCAAAGAAGCGCTTGCGCGCCTGCACCATGCCGTGGAGCCGGTCCATGTACTGGTTCAGCGCCTGCACCAGCGGCTTCATCTCGGCGGGCAGGTCCTTCTGCTCGATCGGGTCGAGCTGCGTGCCGCGCCGTGCCACTGTGTCGGAGAGCCGGTTCAGCGGCCGCAGGCCGCGCCGCACGCCGAGCCAGACGATGCCCAGCGCCAGCGTCACCAGCATCAGCTCTTGCAGCAGCGAGCCGATCAGGATGTCGCGCGCCAGCAGCTGGCGCGGCTCGATGGTTTCGCCCACCAGCACCCACACCAGGCGCGTGCGCGCCGAGCCCACGTCATGCACCGGCAGCGCCTGGGCCGCCATGCGCACCGGGTGCTCGCGGAAGACAGTGTCGTAGAACTCGGTGCGGTACAGCCGCAGCGGCGCCTCGGCCGGCATCGGCAGGTCGTCGTAGCCGGTCACGGTGGCGCCGTCCTCGTCGCGGATGCGGTAGAAGATGCGCGGGCCGGCCTGGTCGTCGAAGAGTTCCAGCGCCAGGTTTGGCACGTCGACCTGGAGCCGCCCCTCGCGCAGGCGGATGCCTTCGCGCATTGCGCGCAGCGACGCCTCCAGCGTGCGGTCGAAAGCGATATGCGCGGCCGACATGGCGCGCTCATAGGTCAGCCACGCATCGAAGGCGAGCAGGGCCATCAGCGGCAACAGCAGCCATAGCGACAGCTGCAGGCGCAGGCTGGGCGCCTGTCGTGGGAGCCTCATGCCGCCGGCCGCGCTTCGAGCAGGTAGCCCAGCCCGCGCAGTGTGACGATGGCCACGCCGCTGCCGTCGAGCTTCTTGCGCAGCCGGTGCACGTAGATCTCGATCGCATCCGGGTTGACCGATTCGTCGATGCCGAAGATCTTCTCCGACAGCGCCGCCTTGTTCACCGCGCGCCCATCGCGCAGCAGCAGCACCTCCAGCACGGCGCGTTCGCGCCCGGTCAGCGGCAGCAGCTCGCCGTGCAGCAGGACCGCACGGCTGACGCTGTCGTAGTGCAGCGGGCCGCAGGCGATCTGCGTGCTCTCATGCCCGTGGGCACGGCGGATCAGCGCGCGGGCGCGCGCTTCCAGTTCGGACAGGTCGAAGGGCTTGGCCAGGTAGTCGTCGGCGCCCAGGTCCAGGCCGCGCACGCGGTCTTCGACCGAGCCGTGCGCGGTCAGGATCAGCACCGGCAGCGGGTTGCGGCGCTGGCGCAGGCGGCGCAGCACTTCCAGGCCATCCAGTCCGGGCAGGCTCAGGTCCAGGATCAGCAGTGCGTAGTCCTGCGTGCTGAGCAGGTTGTCGGCGCTGCGGCCGTCGTGCATGCAGTCGACCGTGAAGCCGGCCTGGCCCAGGGCCTGGCTCAGGGAATTGGCCAGCATCACATTGTCTTCGGCAAGCAGGATACGCATGGGGCAGGGCAGTCAGGCGGCAATACGGAAAACCGGCCGGAACGGCCGAGGCCAGACAGATACAGGGAAGTGCGCCGGCTTAGAAGCTAGGGGAAACCCCCAATCCCGCAGCGGCGCCGTGCCCGCGAAAAGCCCGCATTCCGAAAGCGAACTGAAAGTGCGCGTCCCCTACCATCCGGCCGGCTAACGATTCACACAACAAGCACAAGCAAGGAGATAGCATGAAGCGTACGGCAATGGCATTCGCAGCGATGGGTCTGGCTGCGGCCGGGTCGGCATCCGCCCAATCGAGCGTGACCATGTATGGCCTAGTGGACGCCGGCATCGAATTTGTCAGCCACGCGGGCCCGGACGGCTCGGCGGTCAAGCTGACCTCGGGCGGCAAGAACACCTCGCGCTGGGGCATCCGCGGCAACGAGGACCTGGGCGGCGGCCTGAAGGCGATCTTCGCCCTGGAAAGCGGCATTGCCATCGATACCGGCAGGCTGGACACCGACAACACGCTGTTCGACCGCCGTGCCACGGTGGGCCTGGCAAGCCGCTACGGCCAGGTGGTGCTGGGCCGCACCTTCACCACGACCTACGACTTCATGCTGCCGTTCGACCCGATGGGCTACGCGCCGGCCTATTCGTGGGCCACCTCGTCGACCGCCACCGGCGGCCGCAAGGACGGCCTGTTCTCGCGCGCCTCGAACGCGGTCCGCTACGACGGCAGCTTCGGCGGCCTGAAGCTGGGCGCGACCGTGGCCATGGGCGAAGTGGCGGGGGACTTCAAGAGCTCCTCCAAATACGCGCTGGGGGTGGGCTACAGCGCCGGCAAGTTTGCCGCGGCCGCCACCTGGGACCGCCAGAACGGCGCCGGCAGCAGCACCACGCCGGCCGACAGCACCGACTACATCCAGGGCATCCATGCCGGCGCCAGCTATGACTTCGGCGGCCTGAAGCTGTTTGCCGGCTACCGCAACTACAAGCGCACCTTCACCACCGGCGCGGCGACGGACCGCAGCGACATGTACTGGGGCGGCGCCAGCTATGACTTCACGCCGGCCTTCACGCTGTACGGCGCGGTCTACAAGCAGAACATCAAGGGCGGCAACAACGCCGACCCGATCCTGTTCTCACTGCGCGGCCAGTACGCGCTGTCCAAGCGCACGCTGGCCTACCTGTCGGTGGGCTATGCCGATGCGCGCAACGGGCAGAACGTCAGCGTCTCGCGCGACCTGATCGGGTTCGCCAACAACCAGACCGGCGTCATGGCCGGCCTGCAGCACCGCTTCTGAGGAAGGGGCGGCCTGAATGGCCGGAATGGCCTCATCGGCCTGTTGGGAACTGCCCGCCGCCTGGCGCATGGGTGTGCGCCATCGAGGGCGGCTGGCAGCTTGAGGCGCGTTGCCTCAGCCGGGCGCAGGGCGTAGCCGCACGCCTTGCGCCCTTCTTTTACCGGCGGGCAGGGCGCGCCGCCGGCGTGCGTGCCGCTCAGGGCACGATCACGATCTTGCCGGTGACCTTGCGCGCTTCCATGTCCTTGAGCGCCTGCGGAGCCTGCTCCAGCGGATAGCGCGCCGAGATATGCGGGCGGATCTTGCCTTCCTTCATCCAGCCCAGCATCTGCGCCATATTGGCCTGGTTGGCCTTGGGCTCGCGCCGCACGAAGTCGCCCCAGAACACGCCCACCAGCGAGGCGCCCTTGAGCAGCGCCAGGTTCAGCGGCAGCTTGGGGATCTCGCCGTTGGCAAAACCCACCACCAGGTAGCGGCCACGCCAGCCGATCGAACGGAAGGCCGGTTCGGCATAGATGCCGCCCACCGGGTCGTAGATCACGTCCGGACCCTTGCCGTCGGTCAGCGCCTTGATGCGTTCGCGCAGGTCCTCGGTGCTGTAGTTGATCAGCGCGTCGGCGCCGTGCTCCTTGCACACCGCCAGCTTCTCGTCGGTCGAGGCGGCGGCGATCACGCGCGCGCCGATGGCCTTGCCGATCTCGATCGCCGCCAGGCCCACGCCGCCGGCCGCGCCCAGCACCAGCATGGTCTGGCCGGCCTTCAGCTCGCCCCGGTCGATGACCGCGTGGTGCGAGGTGCCGTAGGTCAGCGTGAACGCCGCCGCGGTCTCGAAATCGATGCCGGGCGGCATCGGCACCACCGACGCCGCCGGCGCCTTGGCCTGGCTGGCGAACGCGCCGTTGCCCAGGTAGGCGATCACCTTGTCGCCGGGCTTGACGTGGGTGACGCCTTCGCCGACCGCATTGACCACGCCGGCCAGCTCCGAGCCCGGGCTGAACGGCAGGGCAGGCTTGGCCTGGTATTTGTTCTGGATGATGAGCACATCCGGGAAGTTGACGGCGGCCGCCTTGACGTCGATGACCACTTCGCCCTTGGCCGGTACCAGGTCGGGCAGGGTTTCGATGGTCAGCGAATCGGGCGGGCCCCAGGCTTTGCACAGTACGGCTTTCATCTTGTCTCCGGTGATGTTGGTGGCATTTCACGCCAGTCAAGCTTATGCGGGCGGGCAGGGCAAGTGTAGCGTAGAAATAGCACGGTCGTTCTGTTCCATGTCCAAGCTATGGAGGTGGTTATTTGCGGCCTGCATACAGCGCCAGAAACGTGCTTTCAGGGCGGCGCACGGGCCGCTTGCGCGCGCGCGCTCAGGTACAATCGCGCCATGCATATCCTTCTCGCCAACGACGACGGTTATCTCGCGCCGGGACTGGCCGTTTTGCATGCCGCGCTCGCGCCGCTGGGCCGGATCACGGTCATCGCGCCGGAGCAGAACCATAGCGGTGCCTCCAACTCCCTGACCCTGCAGCGGCCGCTGTCGATCTACGAAGCGCGCGAAGGCGTGCAAAAAGGTTTTCGCTTCGTCAACGGAACGCCGACCGACTGCGTGCATATCGCGCTGACGGGCCTGCTGGAAGAGAAACCCGACCTGGTGGTGTCCGGCATCAACCAGGGACAGAACATGGGCGAAGACGTGCTGTACTCCGGCACCGTCGCCGCCGCCATCGAGGGCTACCTGCTGGGCATTCCGTCGGTCGCCTTCTCGCAGGTGGACAAGGGCTGGGAGCACCTGGACGCCGCGGCACGCGTTGCGCGCACCGTGGTGGAGCGCATCATCGGCACGCCGCCGGCCGAGCCGTTCCTGCTCAACGTCAATATCCCGAACCTGCCGTTCGAACATATCAAGGGCTACCGCGCCACGCGCCTGGGCAAGCGCCATCCGTCGCAGCCGGTGATCACGCAGGTCAATCCGCGCGGCGACACCAACTACTGGATCGGCCCGGCGGGCGATGCGCGCGATGCCAGCGAGGGTACCGATTTCCATGCAGCTGCGGCGGGCTATGTCTCGCTCACGCCGTTGCAGCTCGACCTGACGCACCGCGGGCAGCTCGACGCGCTCGACCAGTGGTTGAAGTAGGCCACCGATCCGCAGTGTCGCGCCCCCGATGAGCACCACGCCCCCTCGCAGCAAGTTTCCGCTGCCGCTCGATGCGGTAGTCGAGCGCAAGCCCGCACCGGCCCGCACCGCCGGCATGCCTGCCGTGGGCACGCCGCGGCCGGCCGCGCCCACACCCGCGCCAGCCAAGCCGGCCAAGCCGCGCCTGCCGCGCACCGCCGCACCGGCGCCCGCGCCGGTGCCTGCAAGCGCGGTCGAGCAACGCGCCTCGGCGGCCACCGCGGGCGGTGGCGGCATGGCCTCGGCGCGCGCGCGCGTGGCGCTGGCGGCGCGGCTGCGTGCCGCGGGCATCCGCGACGAGCGCGTGCTGTCGGCCATTGCCACCGTGCCGCGCCACCTGTTCGTCGAGCCGGGGCTGGCATCGCAGGCGTATGAGGACGCCGCGCTGCCGATCGGCCACCAGCAGACCATTTCCAAGCCGTCGGTGGTGGCGCGCATGATCGAGCTGCTGCGCGAGGGCCTGGCCGCCGACGCGCCGCTGGAGCGCGTGCTCGAGATCGGCACCGGCTGCGGCTACCAGGCCGCGGTGCTGAGCCAGGTCGCGCGCGAAGTCTTCTCGATCGAGCGCATCCGCCCGCTGCACGAGCAGGCCAAGGCCAACCTGCGGCCGCTGCGCGTGCCCAACCTGCGCCTGCACTACGGTGACGGCATGCTGGGGCTGCCCCAGGCGGCGCCGTTTTCGGCCATCATCCTGGCCGCGGCCGGCATGGAGGTGCCCGAGGCGCTGCTGGAGCAGCTGGCCATCGGCGGGCGCCTGATCGCCCCGGTGGCGGTGATGCCGCCGGCGGGCGTGCCGGGCCAGACCGTCACGCAGCAGCTGTTGCTGATCGAGCGGCGCAACCGCCATCGCTTTCACAGAACCGCGCTTGAAGCCGTTTTCTTTGTGCCCTTAAAATCGGGCACCATCTGAGTCGAACTATGCACAACATCGTGAAATCGCAATATTTCGCACGCGCCGGACAACTTTTTGCGGCCTCGGCGCTGACGGCCCTGCTGGCCGCCTGCGCCAATTCGCCGATGCCGGCACCCGTGGTTGACCGTACCTCCACTTCCGGTACCACGGCCGCGACGCTGGAACCGGCGCCCCCCGGATACTATCGGGTCAAGCGAGGCGATACTCTTTACCGTATCGCGCTGGAGAACGGCCAGTCGTATCGCGATGTGGCAACGTGGAACAACCTGACCAATGTGAACCAGATCGAGGTCGGCCAGCTGCTGCGCATCGTGCCGCCGGGTGCCGACGTCAACACTGCGCCCGGCGTGGCCACCATGCCAGTGGCGCCGGGCACGGTGCAGGCGCAGCCGATCGACCAGGCCCGCCCGGCCGCCACGCCGGTGCCGCCGGCTGCGGCCGCTTCGGCGCCTGCGGCAACGCCCGCCGCGCCCGCCGCGGCCGCGGCGCCGGTCGCCGATGGCTCGATGAAGCTGGCCTGGCCGGCAACCGGCCAGACGGTCGGGAAATTCGACGACAAGGGTAATAAAGGCATCGATATTGCGGGCAAGAAGGGCGATGCGGTGCTGGCTGCGGACGATGGTCGGGTGATTCACGTTGGCCCCTTGCGCGGCTACGGGAATCTTGTCATCATCAAACACAACGAGACATTTCTTACTGCTTACGGGCACAACGACAAGGTGCTCGTGGCTGAGCAATCCGCGGTCCGAAAAGGCCAGAAGATTGCGGAGATGGGCAACAGCGATACCGACCGGGTAAAGCTTCACTTCGAAGTCCGCAAGAACGGAAAACCGGTTGATCCGATGCGGTACCTGCCGCCACAGTGAGGGTTCATGCCACGCCAGAAAACTGTCTCCTCCGGAACCGTAAGCAGGGCTCGCCGTCCCAAGCAGCCGGAAGTGAAGGCTGGTGTGGCACATCCCGACGCGCGCGCCGATGCTGAAGGCTTCGAGCCTGATCTCGCCGCCGAACTGATTCCCGTGACCGACGAGCCCATCGCCACGTCCACTTCGGTGGGCCTGCGCGAGGCCGACCTGCTTGCCGACGACAGTGAGCGCATCGTGCGCGACGACGATGAGGACGAGTCGGAAGACGAGGAAGAAGAGAGCGCGGAAAATGGCACCGACAGTGCCGCCCCCGAGCATGATGATTTCCGCACCGTGCTGCATACCGAGCTGGCTGCGGACACCGTCCAGCACTACCTGAACCGCATCAGCATCAAGCCGCTCCTGTCGGCCCCGGAAGAACTGCATTTTTCCACGCTGGCCAAGGACGGCGACTTTGCCGCACGCCAGGTCATGATCGAGCGCAACCTGCGGCTGGTGGTCAGCATCGCCAAGGGCTACCTCAATCGTGGCGTGCCCCTGCTCGACCTGATCGAGGAAGGCAACCTGGGCCTGATGCACGCGATTGAAAAATTTGATCCGTCGCGCGGTTTCCGCTTCTCGACGTACGCGACCTGGTGGATCCGCCAGAGCATCGAGCGCGCCATCATGAACCAGGCGCGCACGGTCCGCCTGCCGGTCCACGTGATCCGCGAACTCAACCAGGTGCTGCGCGCCAAGCGCCATCTGGAGAAGGGCGGCACCGACGGGCGCGACGCCAGCCTTGAAGACATTGCCCACCTGCTGGGCAAGACGCCGGACGAAGTGCAGGACGTCCTGGCACTCAACGAACATACCACCTCGCTCGATACGCCGTTCGATCTCGATCCCGGCTCGAGCCTCCTGGATTTCCTCTCCGACGAGCACAACGCCGCCCCCGACCAGGAGGTGGCGCACCGCGAGCTGGAAGGGCTGATGAAGCTCTGGCTGGCGCGCCTGTCGGAAAAGCATCGCTATGTGGTGGAGCGCCGCTTCGGCCTCAACCATATCGAGCCCGCCACGCTGGAAGAGCTGGCCGAGGAAATGGGCCTCACGCGCGAGCGCGTGCGCCAGATCCAGCAGGAGGCGCTGGTCAAGCTCAAGCGGCATTTCGCTTCGCAAGGTGTCAGGAAGGATGCTGTTCTATGACCCCTGTGCTGGTATTCGACATCGAGACCATTCCCGATGTTGCCGGCCTGCGCCGTTTGCATGACCATCCCGATGCGATGAGCGACGCCGAAGTCGCCGAGCATGCGTTTGCCGCCCGCCGCGAAAAGACCGGCAGCGATTTTCTCCCGCACTACCTGCAGCGCATCGCCGCGATTTCCTGCGTGCTGCGCCGCACGCACCGCGACGGCTCGGCGGTGTTCCACGTCGGCTCACTGGGCACGCCGGAAGACGGCGAGGCCACGCTGATCCAGAAGTTCTATGAACTGATCGCGCGCTACAGCCCGCAACTGGTTTCATGGAACGGCGGCGGCTTCGACCTGCCGGTGCTGCATTATCGCGGCCTGGTCAACGGCGTCACCGCGCCGCGTTACTGGGAGATGGGAGAGGGCCGCGACGACGACAGCCGCGACTTCAAGTGGAACAACTACATCAGCCGCTACCACATGCGGCACCTGGACCTGATGGACCTGCTGGCCATGTACCAGCCCCGCGCCAGCGCGCCGCTGGATGACCTGGCCAAGCTGTGCGGCTTCCCGGGCAAGATGGGGATGGACGGCAGCAAGGTCTGGCAGGCGTTCCAGGCCGGCCAGCTCGACGAGATCCGCGCCTATTGCGAGACCGACGTCGTCAACACCTACCTGATGTACTGCCGCTTCCAGCTGATGCGCGGCGGCATGTCGCCGCGCGAGTTCGACGTCGAGATGGAGTTCGTCCAGGAGTCATTGGCCGAGCTGCCCGGCGAGCAGTGGATGGAATACCTGCAGGCATTCCGGCTGCAGCGTCTCACGCCCGAAGCCGAAGACCTAGACTGAGCACGGCGGCGACGCGCCGCCGACACGAATTCACAAATCCAGCGACAGCAGGATCGGCTGGTGGTCCGAGTTGGCCGTATCGGCATCGACCTCGCAGCGCCGGATCCGCCCGGCGAGATTCTCCGTCACGAACATGAAATCGCAGGCGAACGGCGCCTCCGGCCATTGCTCCTTGTCGTACAGGGCGCAGGTCGGCGCATGCGGCTGGCCTGGGTGTGTGTGCAGCCAGGCATCGCGCCAGGGCGGCGTGGCGTCGTCAAAGGGCTCGAGCACACGGCGGTAGGCAATATCGTCAGGCTTGCTGTTGAAGTCGCCGCACAGGACAGCCTCGGCCGGGCGCGGCTCCGGCGTGAACGGGCCCGGCCATTTCTCGCTGCGGCCGGGGCGGCGCGCATGGTCGCAGGCTTCGGCGTGCCAGGTGCGCAAGGCTTCGGCTTGCGCGGCGCGCTGGTGTGATGAGTAATACTCCAGGTGCGTGCAGATCACGCGCAGCCGCCGGGTGCCGACTTCGACCGTGGCTTCCAGCGCCACGCGCGGCATCGACGCCACCTGCGGGTCCGCCGGCCAGGGCAGGGCGTGGCGGAAGACTTCGCGCACCGGCAGGCGCGTGGCGATCAGGTTGCCGAATTGCTTGCGCCCTCCGGTGGCGGTGCGCCGGTCGACACCAGGCGCGTAGAGCAGGTGGTAGCCGGGCAGCAGGGCGGTCAACTCCGCCACCTGGTCTTCCCCCGGGCTGCCGCGCAGTTCGCCGAAGCCGCGCGTGACCTCCTGCAGGCAGATGACGTCGGCGTCGGCAATGCCGCGCAGGGTGTCGACCTGGCGGCCCAGGTCGACATGCCCGTCGGCGCCGCGACCCCATTGGATATTCCAGGAAATCAGTTCCATTTGCCGTCTCCGTCACGTCGCCGGGAAGCAGCCGCCGGTGCCGGCCCGGTCTGGCATACAATCCCGCTTTCACAAAACAATACGTCAGGTTTCGTCTGGTGTCCCAAGCCGTGTCCTCCCCACAAGAAACGCCGGCAGCCCCGGCCGCTGTTGCCGCTCAAGGTGCTGCTCCCGTCGCAAAAGAGTCCCGTGTCCGCGCCGACGCTGGCGCCCCCGCGGCCGATCCCGTGGTGTCGATCGACAGCCTCGACATGGAGGCCCGCGGCGTTGGCCGCCTGGTGAATGAGGACGGCACGCCCGGCAAGGTGATCTTCGTCGAAGGCGCGCTGCCCGGCGAGACCGTCAGCTACCGCAGCTTTCGCCGCAAGCCCAGCTACGAGCAGGCCCACCTGATCGAGGTCCGGCAGGAATCGGTGATGCGCGTGAAGCCCGGCTGCCAGCATTTCGGGGTCTGCGGCGGGTGCTCGATGCAGCATCTCGATTCGCGCGCCCAGCTGGCAATCAAGCAGCGCGTGCTGGAAGACAACCTGTGGCACCTGTCCAGGGTGAAGCCCGATGTGGTGTTCCGCCCCATCGCCGGGCCGGACTGGGGCTATCGCTACCGCGCGCGGCTGACTGTGCGCCATGTGGCCAAGAAGGGTGGGGTGCTGGTCGGCTTCCATGAGCGCAAGAGCAGCTATGTGGCCGACATGACCCGTTGCGAGATCCTGCCGCCGCATGTGTCGGCCATGCTGGTGCCGCTGCGCGAGCTGGTTGGCGGCCTGTCGATCCGCGACCGCATGCCGCAGATCGAGCTGGCCGTGGGGCAGGAAGTCACCGCGCTGGTGCTGCGCATCCTGGAGCCGCTGACCGATGCCGACAAGGACCTGCTGCGCGCCTTCGCCGACCAGCACAAGGTGCAGTTCTGGCTGCAGCCCAAGGGCCCGGATACGGTTTATCCGTTCTATCCGGCCGATGCCGAGCTGGCCTATACGCTGCCGGAATTCGGCATCCGCATGCCGTTCAAGCCGACCGATTTCACCCAGGTGAACCACCAGATCAACCGCGTGCTGATCGGCCGCGCGCTGCGTTTGCTGGACGCGCAGCCGCAGGACCGCCTGCTCGACCTGTTCTGCGGCATCGGCAACTTCACGCTGCCGCTGGCCACGCAGGGCAAGTCGGTGATGGGCATCGAAGGCAGCGAGGCGCTGACCACGCGAGCGCTGGCCAACGCCGAATACAACGGGCTGGCGGCCAGGACCGAGTTTGCCTGCCGCAACCTGTTCGAGGTCACGGCCGAGGACATTGCCGCGCTGGGCCGCTTCGACCGCTGGCTGGTCGATCCGCCGCGCGAAGGCGCGCTGGCGGTATGCAAGGCGCTGGGCGAACTGGCGCAGCAGGGTAGCGACGTGCTGCCGCAGCGCATCGTCTACGTATCGTGCAGCCCAGCCACGCTGGCGCGCGACGCCGGCCTGCTGGTGCACGAGGCGGGCTACCGGCTCGCCGGCGCGGGCGTGGTCAACATGTTCCCGCACACCTCGCACGTGGAGTCGATCGCGGTGTTCGATCGCGGCTGATCGCGCAAGTCGCACCAAAGAAAAAACCGGCCATCAGGCCGGTTTTTTCATGCTGCAGGGGAGGTTGCCGTCACTCGCGGCTGCCGCCGAAGATGCCCAGCAGCGCCAGCAGGTTGACGAAGACGTTGTACACGTCCAGGTAGATTGCCAGCGTGGCGGTGATGTAGTTGGTCTCGCCGCCATTCACCACGCGCTGCACATCGAACAGGATGTACGCCGAGAAGATACCGATGGCGATCACCGACACCGTGATCATCAGCGAGGGCAGCTGCAGCCAGATATTGGCGACGCTGGCCAGGATCAGCAGGATCACGCCGACGAACAGGAACTTGCCCAGGCCGGAGAAATCACGCTTGCTGACCGTGGCGATGGTCGCCATTGCACCGAATACCGCCGCCGTGCCGCCAAAGGCATACATGATCAGCGCCGGCCCGTTGGAGAACTGCAGCGTCACGCCGATCAGCCGCGACAGCATCAGCCCCATGAAGAACGTGAAGGCCAGCAGCAGGACCACGCCCATGCTGCTGTTCTTGGTCTTCTCGATACCGTAGAAGAACCCGAACGCGATGCCCAGGAACAGGATCAGCGACAGGAAGGGGTTGCCCGCCATGAAGCTGAAGCCTGTGGCCACGCCGATCCACGCACCGAGCACGGTGGGGATCATCGAGAGGGCCAGCAGCCAGTAAGTGTTGCGCAAGACCCGGTTGCGAACGACGACGTCAGTGACGGTCGACGCACTGTTGCCGAAACCGTAGGTGTTCAGCTTGTTATCCATGGTGACTCCTGTCTCAAAACGGTGAGGCGCCGGGCTGCGAGGCTTCGGATGCGAAGATTCGTATGGAACCCGGACGGAACCATCGTCAATGTGGCACCTGGGAGGTGGAATTGCAAGGGCGGGGTAACTCATGAGTCACCTCTTGCATTGCTTTGCGCCGTTCGGTGCCGCTCACATTGGATGTTAGCCGGGGCGGCGTGTTCCTGGCATGACAAGGTTGTAATGTGTTCATTGGCATACTTGGCGTCCGGTTGTGCGGCAAGGGCGGCCCGACACACGCGAGAGCAGGGAAGACCCTCGAAAGGGTCATAGTCTTCGTGCTAGAATCGCACGTTTAATCCATTTGTAACCCCTTCATTTTTCGGAGTTTTTCATGGCGATCGAACGCACCCTGTCGATTATCAAGCCGGATGCCGTGGCCAAGAACGTCATTGGCCAGATCTACGCCCGTTTCGAGGCCGCCGGCCTGAAGATCGTTGCTGCCAAGATGGTGCACCTGTCGCGCGGCGAAGCCGAGCAGTTCTACGCTGTCCACAAGGAGCGTCCGTTCTTCAAGGACCTGGTGGATTTCATGGTTTCCGGCCCGGTCATGATCCAGGCCCTGGAAGGCGAGAACGCCATCGCCAAGAACCGTGACCTGATGGGCGCCACCGACCCGAAGAAGGCCGAGAAGGGCACCATCCGCGCCGATTTCGCCGACAGCATCGACGCCAACGCCGTGCACGGCTCGGACGCCGCTGAAACGGCTGCCGTGGAAGTGTCGTTCTTCTTCCCGGGCATGAACGTCTACAGCCGCTGATTGTCCGGCGCTGCTGCCAGGACTAGACTGACACCGAAGCTGAGTTTGCCGTCATGAACGCTCTCGTCAACCTGCTCGACCTCGACGCGGACGCGCTCACCGCTTATTGCGGCGAGCTCGGCGAGAAGCCGTTCCGTGCGCGGCAACTGCAACGCTGGATCCACCACTACGGTGCCAGCCGCTTCGACGCCATGTCGGATCTCGCCAAGTCGCTGCGCGAAAAGCTCGCGACGCGGGCCGAGATCCGCGCGCCTGCCGCCATCACCGACCACCTGTCGGCCGACGGCACGCGCAAGTGGCTGCTCGACGTGGGCCAGGGCAACGCGGTGGAAACGGTCTACATCCCCGAGGAAACGCGCGGCACGCTGTGCGTTTCCTCGCAGGCGGGGTGCGCCGTCAACTGCCGCTTCTGCTCCACCGGCAAGCAAGGCTTTTCGCGCAACCTCAGCACCGGTGAAATCATCGGCCAGCTGTGGATGGCGGAGTTCGCCATGCGCGAACAACTGGGCCGCGGCCCCAAGGACGACCGCGTCATCTCCAACGTGGTGATGATGGGCATGGGCGAGCCGCTGCTGAACTACGATGCTGTCGTGCCGGCCATGCGCCTGATGCTCGACGACAACGCCTACGGCCTGTCGCGCCGCCGCGTGACGCTGTCCACCTCCGGCGTGGTGCCGATGATGGACCGGCTGTCCAAGGATCTCCCGGTGGCTCTCGCCGTGTCGCTGCACGCGTCCAACGACGCCCTGCGCGACGTGCTGGTGCCGCTGAACAAGAAGTACCCGCTGGCCGAACTGATGGCGGCATGCCGCCGCTACCTGGAATTCGCGCCGCGCGATTTCATTACTTTCGAATACTGCATGCTGGACGGCGTCAACGACGGTGTCGAGCATGCGCGGGAACTGCTGAAGCTTGTGGCCGACGTGCCGTGCAAGTTCAACCTGATCCCGTTCAATCCTTTCCCCGAATCGGGCCTGAAGCGTTCCAACAACGATCAGATCCGGCGCTTTGCGCAGGTGCTGATGGACGCAGGCATCGTGACCACCATCCGCAAGACCCGCGGCGACGATATCGACGCCGCCTGCGGCCAGCTGGCCGGGGAAGTGAAGGACCGCACGCGCCTGGCCGAGCGCGGCAAGTTCGGCAAGATCACGCCACTGGTGCCGGTCGCTGCTTCCGGCCAGCCTCGGGAGGTTCGCCCTGCATGATCCGTCTGCTCGCTGCGGCCCTGCTGGGGCTGCTGATGTTGTCCGGCTGCCAGCTGCCGCATGCGCCGGCGCAGGATCCCCAGACCGCTTCCGACCAGACCGATGCAAGGCGCCGCGCCGGCATCCGGCTGCAGCTTGCCACCAACTACCTGGAGGCGGGCCAGAACGCGGTCGCCCTTGACGAGATCAAGCAGGCCATTGCCATCGATCCGGCGCTCGCCGACGCCTACCATGTGCGCGCGCTGATCTACATGAACATGAATGAGCGGACGCTGGCCGATGACAGCTTCCGCACGGCGGTGTCGATGCGTGCCAACGACGGCGACCTGCTCAACAACTACGGCTGGTTCCTGTGCCAGGAAGGGCGCTACGGCGAGGCCGTGCCGATGCTGCAGCGCGCGATGTCGGCGCCGTCCGCAGGCGGCCCCGCCAAGCCGCTGATCAGCCTGGGCGCGTGCGAGCTGCGCCAGGGCCACAGCGCCGAAGCGGAAAAGAACCTGAAGGCCGCGCTCGGCTACGACCGCAACAACCCGGTGGCCAACACCAACCTTGCGCTGGTCTTCTACCGGCGCGGCGATTTCGCGCAGGCCCGGCAATATGTCCAGCGCGTCAACAACAGCCAATTTGTCAATGCGCAATCCCTCTGGCTGGGAGCGCGCATTGCCCACCGTCAGGGCGACAGCCGCACGCAGGATGCGCTTGGGGCGCAACTGCGCAGCCGCTTCCCCGACTCGCGTGAGTTGACCGCCTACGAACAAGGAGCATGGGATGAGTGAGCACGACCGCGCCGCAGGCCAGGCCGTACCGACGCAACAAGTCGGCGGGGGCGCGCACGAAGGAGAACGCGAAGCTGCCGCACGCGAGATCGGCGCAGCGCTGGCGCGCGAGCGCGAGGCGCAGCGCATGTCGGTGGAAGACGTCAGCGCGCGCCTGAAGGTGGCTGCAGGCAAGCTGCGCGCGATCGAGGCCGGCAACCTGCAGGCACTGCCCGACGTGACCTTCGCCAAGGGCGTGATGCGTGCCTATGCGCGCATGCTGCACGTCGACATCGACCCGCTGCTGGCACGCTTCCAGCCGCGCCCGGTGGCGCAGGTGGCGGAAATTGCCCGGCAGCGCGAGGGTGGCATCAATGCGGCCTTCGACGACCGCAACCGCTTCCGCTCGGGCGGCAACGGCGGCCGCTGGGTCTGGCTGGCGCTGGTGGCCGTGCTGGTGGCCGCGGGCGGCTGGTTCGGCCTTGACCATATCCGCGCATGGATCGATGCGCGCAGCAGCGCTGCCGAGACCGTAACGGCTGAAGCGCCTGCCGTGATCCAGAGCACGGAAGCTGGCACCGTGACGGCGGCGCTGCCGCCGGTCATGGCCGCCAGCGATTCGCCGGCGCCGTCTGCCGAAACCGCTCCGGCCAGTGCCGCCGCAGCTCCCGTGGCCGCGACGGCACCCGCAGCCGCTTCCGCGCCTGCAGCTGCCGCGGCACCGGCTGCGCCAGCAGGCGAGGGCGAACTGCAGATCCGCTTTGCCGGCGATACCTGGTATGAGATCCGGGACAATAGCGGCAAGATCGTCATGGGCGGTACCGCCAAGGCCGGCCAGACCGTGGCCGGTGGCGGCACGGCCCCGTACAAGGTGGTGATCGGCAACGTCAAGGGCGTCGAGTCGTTGACGCGCAATGGCACGCCGGTCGACCTGAAGGCAGCCAACCGCAACAACGTGGCGCGCCTGACGCTGCCCTGACGCGGGCGCGCGGTGCGTCTTTGCAAGGTGGTAACGCTATGAACCAACAGCTCTGTCTCCCGGTCCTGCCCGGTCCGCTGCCGCGCCGCCAGACGCGCCAGGCGCGCGTTGCGTGGGGCGACAATGTGGTGACCATTGGCGGCAGTGCGCCGGTGCGCGTGCAGTCGATGACCAACACGGATACGGTCGATGCCATCGGCACGGCCATCCAGGTCAAGGAACTGGCGCGTGCGGGCTCGGAGATCGTGCGCATCACGGTGAACACGCCCGAGGCCGCCGCCGCGGTGCCGTCGATCCGCGAGCAGCTCGACCGCATGGGCGTGAACGTGCCGCTGGTGGGCGACTTCCACTACAACGGCCACAAGCTGCTGCAGGACTATCCGGCCTGTGCCGAGGCGCTGTCCAAGTACCGGATCAACCCCGGCAACGTCGGCCAGGGCGCCAAGCGCGACACGCAGTTCGCGCAGATGATCGAGATGGCGTGCCGCTACAACAAGCCGGTGCGCATCGGCGTGAACTGGGGCAGCCTGGACCAGGACCTGCTGGCACGGATCATGGACGAGAACGCCGGGCGCGCCGAGCCGTGGCCGGCGCAGAGCGTGATGATCGAGGCGCTGATCACCTCGGCCATCGACTCGGCCAAGAAGGCCGAGGAAATCGGCCTGCCGGGCGACCAGATCATCCTGTCGTGCAAGGTGTCGCAGGTGCAGGAACTGGTCGCGGTGTACCGCGAGCTGGCACGCCGCTGCGACTACGCGCTGCACCTCGGGCTGACCGAGGCCGGCATGGGCAGCAAGGGCATCGTGGCGTCGACCGCGGCGCTGTCGGTGCTGCTGCAGGAAGGTATCGGCGACACCATCCGCATCTCGCTGACGCCTGAACCCGGCGCGCCGCGCGAGAAAGAGGTGTACGTGGGGCAGGAGATCCTGCAGACCATGGGCATGCGCAACTTCACCCCGATGGTGATTGCGTGCCCGGGCTGTGGCCGCACCACCAGCACCGTCTTCCAGGAGCTGGCGGCAAGCATCCAGGCCTATCTGCGCGAGCAGATGCCGCAATGGAAGACCGTCTACCCGGGCGTCGAGGAAATGGATGTGGCCGTGATGGGCTGCATCGTCAACGGCCCGGGCGAGAGCAAGCACGCCAATATCGGCATCTCGCTGCCGGGCTCGGGTGAATCGCCGGCGGCGCCGGTGTTCGTCGACGGCGTCAAGGTGAAGACGCTGCGCGGCGAGCGCATTGCAGAAGAATTCCAGGCGATCGTAGATGAATACGTTCGCACGCATTACGGCCCGGGCGCTGCGCGGGCCGACAAAGAAGTGGCAGCCTGAGCCGGACCGGCCGGGTGCCAGCAGCCTGACAAGAACAGAATGACGCAATCCGAGAACGTGGCCGCCGCAGGCGGTGCCAAGACCGAACCGAAGGTGCGCCCCGCCAAGGCCCTGCAGGGCGTGAAGGGCATGAACGACATGCTGCCGGCGGACGCGCCGCTGTGGGAGCATTTCGAGAATGCCGCACGCGCCATGCTGCGTGCCTACGGCTACCAGCAGATCCGCACGCCGATCGTCGAGCATACGCAGCTGTTCGTGCGCGGCATCGGCGAGGTCACCGACATCGTCGAGAAGGAGATGTACTCCTTCACCGATTCGCTCAACGGCGAGCAGCTGACGCTGCGCCCCGAAGGCACCGCCGCGGCCGTGCGCGCCACCATCGAGCACAACCTGCTGTACGACGGCCCCAAGCGCCTGTGGTACACCGGCCCGATGTTCCGCCACGAGCGTCCGCAGCGCGGCCGCTACCGCCAGTTCCACCAGCTCGGCGCCGAGGCGCTGGGCTTTGCCGGCCCGGACGTGGATGCCGAAATCATCCTGATGTGCCAGCGCCTGTGGGACGACCTGGGCCTGGTTGGCGTGCGCCTGGAGCTCAATTCGCTGGGGCAGGCCCATGAACGCGCCGCGCACCGCGAACAGCTGATCAAGTACCTGGAAGGCTTCCAGGACATCCTGGACGACGACAGCAAGCGCCGCCTGTACACCAACCCGCTGCGCGTGCTGGACACCAAGAACCCGGCGCTGCAGGAGATGGCGGCCAACGCGCCCAAGCTGATCGACTTCCTCGGCGAGGAGTCGCTGGCGCACTTCGAGGGCGTGCAGCGCCTGCTCAAGGCCAACAACATCCCGTTCAAGATCAACCCGCGCCTGGTGCGTGGCCTCGACTACTACAACCTGACGGTGTTCGAGTGGATCACCGACAAGCTGGGCGCGCAGGGCACCATCGCCGGCGGCGGGCGCTATGACCCGCTGATCGCGCAGATGGGCGGCAAGCCGGCGCCGGCCTGCGGCTGGGCCATGGGCATCGAGCGCATCATCGAGCTGATCCGCGAAGAGGGCGTGGTGCCCGACGCGGCGGGCTGCGACGTCTACCTGGTGCACCAGGGCGAAGCCGCCGCGCAGCAGGCGATGATCGCCGCGGAACGGCTGCGCGACGCGGGCCTGGACGTGGTGCTGCACGCCAGCCCCGACGGCAAGGGCGGCAGCTTCAAGTCGCAGATGAAGCGTGCCGACACAAGCGGCGCGGCCTATGCCGTTATCATTGGCGACGACGAAGTGGCTGCCGGCGTGGTCCAGGTCAAGGAACTTCGCCAGCGCGAGCAGGCCGAAGGCGGTGGACAACAGGCCACCGTGCCGGCCGAGGGACTGGTCGATTACCTGATCGACGCCATGGTCGGCGCCAGCGAATAAATCGCGCGCCGGCCAGCCGGAAAACCCCAGTACACGAGTACCTAACCCAACGCAGGTGATTGCCTCGACATGGCTTACGATCTAGAAGAACAGGAACAGCTTGAGAATCTGAAGGCCTGGTGGCGCCAGTACGGCAATGCGCTGACCTGGGCGCTGATCGTCGCGCTGCTGGCGTTCGCCGGCTGGAACGGCTGGAAGTACTGGGAACGCAAGCAGGCGGGCGAGGCCGCGGTGCTGTACGAGCAGGTGCTCAAGGCCGCCGAGGCGCGTGACATCGAGCGCATCAAGCGCGCCGCGACCGACCTGGAAGACAAGTACGGCCGCACCGCCTATGGCCAGATGAGCGCGCTGGTCGCGGGCCGCGTGCTGTACGATGCGGGCGACCTCGCCGCGGCCAAGAGCCAGCTGCAATGGGCCATCGACCATGGCGACCAGGAGTATTCGCACCTGGCGCGCGTGCGCCTGGCCGGCGTGCTGCTCGACGAGAAGGCCTACGACAAGGGCCTGGCGCTGCTCAAGGATGAACCGCCGGCAGCGTTCGTGGCGCTGTATGCCGACCGCCGCGGCGACCTGCTCGCCGCACAGGACAAGCGCGACGATGCGCGCACGGCCTATCGCAAGGCGCTGGACAAGCTGGGCCAGGATGAGCCGGCGATGCGCCAGATCATCCAGTTCAAGCTTGATGCGCTGGGCACGGCCTGATCCGGCCGCTCCCGAACGCATGCAAACACCGCATATCCAGCGGATCGTATAAACAGGACCGTAACCCTATGACGTCAGTGCTTTCCCGTGCCGTACATCGCCAGCCCGCCCGCGCCATGACCCGTGCGCTGGTGGCGGTTGCCTGCCTGGCCACACTGGGCGGCTGCTCGCTGTTCAGCAAGGAAAACAAGCACCCGCCCGCCGAGCTCAAGCCGATCTCGGGCACGCTGTCGGTGCGCCAGGCCTGGAAGGCCGACGTGGGCAAGAGCGGCCCCTATTCGATGCAGCCGGCCGCGGCGGGCAACAACGTCTACGTCTCGTCCAACAACGGCAACGTGATGGCGCTGGAAGGCGCCAGCGGACGCGTGCTGTGGAAGGCCAAGGCCGACCTGGACCTGACCTCGGGCCCGGGCAGCGATGGCTCGGTGACGGCGGTCGCCGGCGAGAAGGGCGCCATCTATGCCTTTGACGCCAGCGGCAAGCAGATCTGGAAGAAGCAGGTCAACGGCGAGGTGCTGTCGGCGCCGCTGGTCGGCAACGGCCTGGTGGTGGTGCGCACCACCGACACGCGCGTATTCGGCCTGGACGCCGAGACCGGCGAGCGCCGCTGGATCTACCAGCGTTCGCAGACGCCGCTGAACCTGCGCGCGGCGATGGGGATGGTGTTTGCCGGCGACGGCATCGTGATGGGCTTCCCCGGCGGCAAGCTGGGCGTGCTGACGCCGGGCAACGGCGTGCTGCGCTGGGAGAGTGCGGTCTCGTACCCGAAGGGCGTGTCGGAGATCGAGCGCCTGAACGACGTCACCGGCCTGCCGATGGTGAGCGGGCGCCAGGTCTGCGCCACTACCTTCCAGGGCCGGGTGGCCTGCCTGGAGCTGGCCAGCGGGCAGCCGCAGTGGGGCAAGGATTTCTCGTCGCCGAGCGGCCCGGCGCAGGATGACAATGCAATTTACGCCAGCGACGAGCAGTCGGTCGTGCATGCGTTCGACCGCCAGAACGGCAACGAGCGCTGGAAGAACAACGACCTGCGCAATCGCCGCCTGGGCGCGCCGCTGGCCCTGGGCCGCTCGGTGGTTATGGGCGACTTTGAAGGTTATGTACACTTCCTGTCGCGCGAAGACGGCCAGGTCATCGCACGCATGAAGACCGATGGCAGTGCCATCACCGCCGCGCCCGTGGTGGCGGGGCAGACCCTGGTAATCCAGACCCGCGACGGCGACGTCTACGGTTTCCAGCCTGGCTGACAGGAATCCAATGCGCGCTGCCGTACACCTGTCGGTACGGCTAGCGCCGAATCCGGTAGCATGATCCTTAGCGCGGCAATTGCAGCGGGTCCGTTGACCCGGCACCGCGCCCGACAGGACAAGCGGCAGACCGCGCCCTAGGTGGCGCGGCGTGCCGTCGGATCCATTGACTCCGGAGTTACCGGGGGGCGGCGTGCCGGCCCCCGTTTCCGTTTATTGCATGAAACCAGTTATCGCACTTGTCGGCCGCCCCAATGTGGGCAAGTCGACGCTATTCAACCGCATGACCCGATCGCGCGACGCCCTTGTCGCCGACCTGCCGGGCCTGACGCGCGACCGCCATTACGGGGAAGGGCGCATCGGCGAACGTCCGTTCATCGCCATCGATACCGGCGGCTTTGAGCCGGTGGTCAAGGAAGGCATCGTCGCCGAGATGGCCAAGCAGACCAAGCAGGCCGTGGTCGAGGCCGACGTGGTGATCTTCATCGTCGACGGCCGCCTGGGCCTGGCGCCGCAGGATCGCGCCATCGCCGACTACCTGCGCAAGACCGGCCGGCGCATCATGCTGGCGGTCAACAAGGCCGAGGGCATGAAGTACACCTCGGTGGCGGCCGATTTCTATGAGCTGGGCATGGGCGATCCGTACGCGATCTCCGCTGCCCACGGCGACGGCGTGAGCGAACTGGTCGACGAGGCCATCGAACTCGCGGTCCAGGAGCGCCCCGAGCTGGGCGAAGAGATTCCGGACGAAGGCAAGGGCGTCAAGATCGCCATCGTCGGGCGCCCCAATGTGGGGAAATCCACGCTGGTCAACACGCTGATCGGTGAAGAGCGCGTGATTGCGTTCGACATGCCCGGCACCACCCGGGATGCCATCTACGTGGAGTTCGAGCGCGGCGGCAAGCCCTACACGCTGATCGACACGGCCGGATTGCGCCGGCGCGGCAAGGTGTTCGAGGCGATCGAGAAGTTCTCGGTGGTCAAGACCCTGCAGTCGATCGCCGATGCCAACGTGGTGATCCTGCTGCTCGATGCGCAACAGGATATTTCCGACCAGGACGCGCATATCGCCGGCTTTATCGTGGAGTCGGGCCGCGCGCTGGTGGTGGGCGTCAATAAATGGGATGGGCTGGACGGCCATACCCGCGACCGCATCAAGCATGACCTGGAACGCAAGCTGCAATTCCTGAACTTCGCGAATTTCCATTTTGTCTCGGCGCGCGAGCGTACCGGCATTGGCGCGCTGATGCGTTCGGTCGATGATGCGTTCGCCGCGGCCATGGTCAAGCTGCCGACGCCGCAGCTCACGCGTGTGCTGCAGGAAGCGGTGGAATTCCAGCAGCCCAAGCGGGTCGGCGCGTCGCGGCCCAAGCTGCGCTACGCGCACCAGGGCGGCTCGAATCCGCCCATTATCGTGATCCACGGCAATGCGCTCTCGGGCGTTGCGGAAACCTACCGGCGCTACCTGGAAAATCGTTTCCGTACGGCATTCAAGCTCAAGGGCACCCCTCTTCGCATCGAATTTCGTACGAACAAAAATCCGTACGCGGACTCGAAGGATTGAGTCCGGAATCGGATTCCTGGCGGGGCAAGTTTTCGTTTGCGTTCGTTTGGAACTGCGGCTAAATTTGCGGTAGCAGGGGGTTCCCTGTGCATTGACGCCGACTTGGTACCGTTTTTGATCTTTTTTCTGGCGCGTTTTTGCGCCGACTGACTTGAACCGGGGATTTCCATCCCCATCATTCACCACTAAACCTATAAATTTGGAGTGTGCCATGAGCAACAAAGGGCAACTGCTACAAGACCCGTTCCTGAACGCGCTGCGCAAAGAGCACGTGCCGGTTTCCATCTACCTCGTCAATGGCATCAAGCTGCAAGGCAATATCGAATCGTTCGACCAGTATGTCGTCCTGCTGCGCAACACCGTGACGCAGATGGTCTACAAGCATGCGATTTCCACTGTCGTTCCTGCGCGCGCGGTCAATTTCCGCGTGGATGACGCCGCCGAGGCCTGATCTCCTTGCGGGCATCGTGCGGGCGCCCCGCGGCGCCGCACTGATGCCCGGCGCCGGTGCGCCATCGCGCCCGGTGCCGCGCGGCCCGGCGGTTGCCAATGCCGCCACCGCTGCCGCCACGTTCCGCATCATGCGGCGGCCTGTCCCGGCAGGGGCCGGGACAGTGTCCGACATCCGCCCGCCTTCCCCCTGAACCCGTTTTTCCCTGCGCTTACGCGCCCTCCCTTGGACCCCAGAGCCACTTCCAATACCGCCCCTTCGCGCGCCATTCTGGTCGGCGTCGACTTCGGCAAGCATGATTTCCAGGAAAGCCTCAGCGAACTGGCGCTGCTGACCTCTACCGCTGGCTCTCTGCCGGTGCATACGTTGACGGGCCGCCGCTCGCGGCCGGATCCGGCGCTGTTCATCGGCTCGGGCAAGGCCGAGGAGCTGAAGGAGGCCGCCGACGCCTTGGATGCCGACGTGGTCGTGTTCAACCACGCCCTGAGCCCGGCACAGCAGCGCAACCTGGAACGCTTCCTGAACCGCCACGTGATCGACCGCACCGGCCTGATCCTGGACATCTTCGGGCAGCGCGCGCAGAGCCACGTGGGCAAGGTGCAGGTGGAGCTGGCGCAGGTCCAGTACCGCGCGTCGCGGCTGGTCCGCGCGTGGAGCCACCTGGAGCGGCAGAAGGGCGGCATTGGCATGCGCGGCGGCCCCGGCGAGCGCCAGCTCGAGCTGGACCGGCGCATGCTGGACGAGCGCGCCAAGCGGCTCAAGTCCGATCTGTCGCGGCTGCAGCGCCAGCACAGCACGCAGCGGCGCGCGCGCGCGCGCAATGACACGCTCAGCATTTCGCTGGTGGGCTATACCAACGCGGGCAAGTCGACGCTGTTCAATGCGCTGACCAAGGCTGGCGCCTATGCGGCCGACCAGCTGTTCGCCACGCTCGACACCACCTCGCGCCGGCTGTTCCTGGACGGGCTGGGCAACGTGGTGCTGTCCGACACGGTCGGCTTTATCCGCGACCTGCCCACGCAACTGGTGGCGGCGTTCCGCGCCACGCTGGACGAGACCGTGCATGCCGACCTGCTGCTGCATGTGGTGGATGCATCGAGCCCGGTGCGCCACGAGCAGATCGAGCAGGTCAACCGCGTGCTGGCGGAAATCAACGCGCTGGACATCCCGCAGATCGTGGTGATGAACAAGATCGATGCCGCGCCCGAGCTGTTGGAGCAGGGCCCGCGCCTGGAGCGCGACGAGGACGGCATCCCCACCCGCGTGTTCCTGAGCGCGCGCGAGGGCATGGGCCTGGATACGCTGCGCGAGGCCGTGGTCGAGGTGGCGCAATGGCTGGCCAGCCGCCCGCCCGAGCCGCAACCCTATGACCCGCGCCTCGTCGACGTGCCCCAGTACGCCGATGCCGGCGATGATGGCAGTGCAGATGAGGGCGGCGTGGCTGACGGCAGCGACGACGCCGACGCGGGGGATTCGGGCAGGCTGTAGCCTGTCAAGTTGCCGTCAGTTCGCCGCCAGTGCTCCGGCCGTTCTGCCCAATCCCGGTGCGATTGCTGCCGGGATTGCGCGAATTGGCCAAAAGTGGCTCGGATGACTGCTAGAATCCCCCTGTTACAAACTTCCCCGGACCCGTGCACTTCATGCCCCAGTTTCCCCGGAATGCTGATTCGAGCCTGACACCAGGCGGCCGCTTCGCGCTGCGCGCGGGCTGGCAGCGCCTGCGCGCCATCTTCTCGCTGAACGATCCGCGCTGGGGTCGCAACGGTCAGGACGACGACGACAAGAAGGACGGTCGCGACGACAACCGCCAGCAGAACCAGCGCCCGCAGCAGGATGGCGGCCCGCCCGACCTGGACGAACTGTGGCGCGACTTCAACCGCCGCCTGAACGGCCTGCTCGGCCGCAAGGACAACGGCGGCGGCAACAACCAGGGCTTTGGCGGTCCGCGCACGCCGGGCAAGGGCTCGGGGGTGGGCGCTGGCGTGATCGTGGCGGCCGTGGTCGGCATCTGGCTGGCCAGCGGCTTCTTCATGGTTCAGGAAGGCCAGACCGCGGTGATCCTGCAGTTCGGCAAGTTCAAGTACTCCACTGGCCCCGGCATCAACTGGCGCATGCCCTGGCCGGTCCAGTCGGCCGAGATCGTCAACCTGTCGGCCGTGCGTTCGGTCGAGGTGGGGCGCTCCACCTCGATCAAGGACAGCAACCTGAAGGACTCGTCGATGCTGACGCAGGACGAGAACATCATCGACGTGCGCTTTACGGTGCAGTACGTGATCCAGGACGCCGGCGAATTCCTGTTCTTCAACAAGACCGACCGCGGTGGCGATGAAGAGCTGGTGACGCAGGCCGCCGAGACCTCGGTGCGCGAGATCGTCGGCCGCAACAAGATGGACGCGGTGCTGTACGAGAGCCGCGAACAGATCGCGCAGCAACTGGCCAAGTCGATCCAGGCCATCCTGACGGCGTACAAGACCGGCATCCGCGTGCTGTCCGTGAACGTGCAGAGCGTGCAGCCGCCCGAGCAGGTGCAGGCCGCGTTCGACGACGTCAACAAGGCCAGCCAGGACCGCGAGCGCGCGATCAGCGAAGGCCAGGCCTATGCCAATGACATCCTCCCGCGCGCCAAGGGTACCGCGGCGCGCCTGAAGGAAGAGTCCGAAGCCTACCGCTCGCGCGTGGTGGCGCAGGCCGAGGGCGATGCCTCGCGCTTCCGTTCGGTGCAGACCGAATACGCCAAGGCGCCGCAGGTGACGCGCGACCGCATCTATCTGGAAACCATGCAGCAGATCTACACCAATTCGACCAAGGTGCTGGTGGACGCGCGCCAGGGCAACAATCTTCTCTACCTGCCGCTGGACAAGCTGATGGCACAGGCCGACGGCCGCGCTGCGCCGCAGCCGGGCCAACCGGGTGCGGCCAGCCCGCCGGCGTCCGCGCCGGATGCATCGACGGACGCCCGTTCGCGCGAAGCGCTGCGCAACCGCGACCGCGACTCGCGCTGAGGAGACCGTCATGAACCGACTGATTTCCTTCGCGATTGGCTTTTTCATCCTGCTGGCCGTGGTTTCGTCCATGCTGTTCGTGGTCGACCAGCGCCAGTACGCCGTGGTGTTCGCCTTCGGCCAGATCAAGCAGGTGGTGCGCGAGCCCGGCCTGCACTTCAAGCTGCCGCCGCCGTTCCAGAACGTGGTGTTCATGGACCGCCGCCTGCAGACCATCGACGTCGCCGCCAACGAGCGTTTCCTGACCGCCGAGAAGAAGAGCATGGTGGTGGACTGGTTCGTCAAGTGGCGCATCACCGATCCGCGCAAGTTCTTCGTCGCCTTCGGCGGCAACCTGCGCGGCGCGCAGGACCGCATGACCCAGCGCATCGACTCGGTGGCGCGCGAGGAGTTCGGCAAGCGCACCGTGGCCGACGTGGTCGCCGGCGAGCGCGAGCAGGTGATGCAGGCCATCCGCAACGGCATGGCTGAATATGCCAAGTCGGTCGGCGTCGAGATCCTGGACGTGCGCCTCAAGCGCGTTGACCTGCTGCCCGCGATCAGCGAATCGGTGTACCGCCGCATGGAGGCCGAGCGCAAGCGCGTGGCCAACGAGCTGCGCTCCACCGGCGCCGCCGAGGGCGAAAAGATCCGCGCCGATGCCGACCGCCAGCGCGAAGTGGTGCTGGCCGAGGCTTACCGCGACGCCCAGGTGATCAAGGGCCAGGGCGATGCCAAGGCCTCGCAGATCTATGCCGACGCGTTTGGCCGCGATCCGCAGTTCGCGCAGTTCTGGCGCAGCATGGAGGCTTACCGCAACACCTTCCGCGACAAGCGCGACGTGCTGGTGCTTGAGCCCAACTCCGAGTTCTTCCGCTACATGCGTTCCAGCGGCGGTGCCGCCGCGGCCGCCTCGGGCGGATCCGGAGGCAAGCGCTAGCACCGTCGCTTGTCCGTGTGGCGAATTGACGAAACCCCGGCATGCCGGGGTTTTGTCCGGCTGGAGCCATCCTCGCCGAGTGATGGCGCGGGCGCGTGGCGCCTGCGATGACGTTTCTGGTCAAGGACCGGTGCCTTGGGGGCATTGCCTCGCGAGGTGGTCAGAATGACTGAGAAGAGATTGACTGAGAAGAGATTCACTATGTCCAACCATTGGCTGCTGCCAGAAAACATTGCCGACGTGCTGCCGTCGGAAGCGCGCAAGATCGAAGAACTGCGCCGCCGCATGCTGGACCTGTTCCGCACCTACGGCTATGAGCTGGTGATGCCGCCGATGCTGGAATACCTGGAGTCGCTGCTGACCGGCACCGGCCATGACCTGGACCTGCGCACGCTCAAGCTGGTGGACCAGTTGTCGGGCCGCACCATGGGCCTGCGTGCCGATATCACGCCGCAGGTGGCGCGCATCGACGCGCACCTGCTGAACCGCCCGGGCGTGACCCGCCTGTGCTACGCGGGCAACGTGCTGCATGCGCGCCCGGCGGGCTTCCACGCCACGCGCGAGCCGATCCAGATCGGCGCCGAGATCTATGGCCATGCCGGCCTGGAAGCCGACGTCGAGATCCAGGACCTGATGCTGGCCGCGCTGCAGGCGGCGGGGCTGTCCGATGTCCGCATCGACATGTGCCATGCCGGCATTCTGGAAGCGCTGCTGGCGGGCCTACCGTCGATCCGCAAGATCGAGGACGCGCTCTTTGCCGCGCTGGAAACCAAGGATGTGCCGGCCCTGCGCGAACTGACCGTGGGCATGCCGCAGACCGAGCGCGATGCGCTGCTGGCGCTGCCGACGCTGTACGGCGGCGTGGACGTGATCGAGCGCGCGCGCGCGACGCTGCCGGCCAGCCCGGCCATCGGCCGCGCGCTGGATGAACTGGCGGCACTGGCGGTGCAGGTGCGCGGTGCCAGCGTGAATATCGACCTGTCGGATTTGCGCGGTTACCACTATCACAGTGGCGTGATGTTCGCGGCCTATGTTGCCGGCCTGCCCAATTACGTGGCGCGTGGCGGCCGTTACGACAAGGTGGGCGAAGCCTTCGGCCGGGCGCGCCCGGCCACGGGATTCTCGCTGGATCTGCGAGAAGTGGCTGCGCTGTCGCCTGTGGAAGTGCGCGCCCAGGCGATTTTTGCGCCCTGGGATGCGGATCCGGCACTCCGGGCCGCGATTTCCGCGCTGCGCGCGGCCGGCGAGATCGTGATCCAGTCGCTGCCCGGCCATACCCACGAGCTCGATGAATTCAACTGCGACCGGCAGCTGGTGCGCCAGGATGCCGGCTGGGCCGTGGTGCCGCGCTGACGCTTGGGCGCCGGGCGTGCCCAAAAATCGAGAATCGCCCGGCAACAAGAGTAGAATACGTTTTTAACCTATTGACCAAAGCAATATGTCCGCATCCGCAGTAGGCCAGGGACGCAATGTCGTCGTGATCGGCACCCAATGGGGTGACGAAGGCAAAGGAAAAATCGTCGATTGGCTTACCGACCAGGCAAAGGGCGTGGTGCGGTTCCAGGGTGGCCACAACGCTGGCCACACGCTGATCATCGGTGGCAAGAAGACCATTCTCCGCCTGATCCCGTCCGGGATCATGCGTGACGGCACGGTCTGCTACATCGGCAACGGTGTGGTGCTGTCGCCCGAAGCTTTGTTCCGTGAAATCGAAGAACTCGAAGGCGCCGGCCTGCAGGTGCAGAGCCGCCTGCGCATTTCCGAGGCCGCCACGCTGATCCTGCCGTACCACGTTGCCATCGACAAGGCGCGCGAAGCGCGTCGTGGCGCCGCCAAGATCGGCACCACCGGCCGCGGCATCGGCCCGGCCTATGAAGACAAGGTGGCCCGCCGCGCGCTGCGCGTGCAGGACCTGTTCGATCCGCAGCAGTTCGCCGAACGCCTGCGCGAGAACCTAGACTATCACAACTTCATGCTGACCCAGTACCTGGGCGCCGAAGCCGTGGACTTCCAGCAGACCCTGGACGAAGCGTTGGCCTACGCGCCGCGCCTGGCGCCGATGGTGGCCGACGTGTCGGCCGAGCTGTATGCGGTCAATGCCGCCGGCGGCAACCTGATGTTCGAAGGCGCGCAAGGCACGCTGCTGGACGTGGACCACGGCACCTATCCGTTCGTGACCTCGAGCAACTGCGTGGCCGGTGCTGCCGCAGCGGGCGCCGGCGTCGGCCCGGGCCGCCTGAACTACATCCTGGGCATCACCAAGGCCTACTGCACGCGCGTGGGCGCGGGCCCGTTCCCGAGCGAGCTGTACGACAACGACAACCCGTCGCGCCAGGACCCGGTCGGCGTGCGCCTGGCCAACGTCGGCAAGGAATTCGGTTCGGTCACCGGCCGTCCGCGCCGCACCGGCTGGCTGGATGCCGCCGCGCTCAAGCGCTCGGTGCAGATCAACGGCGTGTCGGGCCTGTGCATGACCAAGCTGGACGTGCTCGATGGCCTGGAAACCATCAAGCTGTGCGTGGGCTACGAGCTCGACGGCAAGACCGTCGACATCCTGCCGCGCGGCTCTGATGCCGTGGCTCGCTGCGTGCCGGTCTACGAGGAATTCCCCGGCTGGAACGAGTCGACCTTCGGCGTGAAGACGTGGGACGCGCTGCCCGAGCAGGCCCGCGTCTACCTGAAGCGCGTGGAAGAAGTGGTCGGGATTCCGATCGACATGATCTCGACCGGCCCGGACCGCGACGAGACCATCCTGCTGCGTCATCCGTACAAGGCCTGACCCGGCAGCAGCCCACCACCAGGCTGCGGCGCCACGAGCGCTGCGGCCCGCCAGAAATAAATCGGCCCGCGCAAGCGGGCCGAGCCATATCGGTCAACCGACCCGACGATACAAAGAGTAAAACGATGAACCTGCCAACGAACGATGACGAGAACCTGTGGGTCTCCTGGGACGAATACCATCGCCTGATCGCACGCCTGTCGCTGAACGTGCATGAGTCGGGCTGGAAGTTCGACAAGATCCTGTGCCTGGCGCGCGGCGGGCTGCGCGTGGGCGACCAGATGTCGCGCATCTTCGACGTGCCGCTGGCCATCCTGGCCACCAGCAGCTACCGCGAGGCCGCGGGCACGCAGCAGGGCAACCTGGACATCGCGCAGTACATCACCATGACCCGCGGCGAACTGACGGGCAGGGTGCTGCTGGTCGACGACCTGGTGGATTCTGGCATCACGCTGGAACGCGTGGGCCGCCACCTGAAGGAACGCTATCCGGCCGTAACCGAGGTGCGTTCGGCCGTGCTGTGGTACAAGGCGTGCTCGAAGGTCGAGCCGGACTACCACGTGACCTTCCTGCCGTCGAACCCGTGGATCCACCAGCCGTTCGAAGAGTACGACACGCTGCGCCCGCACAACCTGGCCGCCTGGCTCAAGCGCGGCAAGCGCGCCAGCCAGGACGACGCCGCGCAGGCCTGATGCGCTTGTGCCGGGGCCTGTCGCTACGGGCGGCCCCCGGCGGCCGGCTTAATAGCCGACCGTGAAACGCTGGCGCGAATGCGCCGGCTTTTCGATCTCATCGAGCATCGCGATGGCATAGTCTTCCATCGAGATCCAGCTCTTGCCTGCTGCGTCGCTCAGCAGGTTTTCCTCGCCAACGCGGAACTTGCCGGTACGCTCGCCCGGCTCGAACAGTGCCGACGGCGACAGGAAGGTCCAGTCGATCTGCTGTTCGCTACGCAGCGCGTTGAGGAAGTCGCGGCCTGCGAGGGCTTCGGGCTTGTAGGCATCGGGGAAGTTCGGGGTGTCGACCAATTGCACCCCCGGCGCGACATAGAGGCTGCCGGCACCACCCACCACCAGCAGGCGCGGCACGCCAGCCTGGCGCACGGCCGAGGTCACCTGCTGCGCGTTCAGCTGCGCAAAGCGCGCGCTGCTGATGACCACGTCGTTGCCGGCCAGGGCGGCAGCCAGTGCGGCGACGTCGGCGCCGTCCACGTCCGCGGTGGTCACGCCGTCGCGTGCGGGCAGTTTGCTGGCCTGGCGCGCAATGGCGGTCACCTGGTGGCCGCGGCGCAGGGCTTCGTCGGTCAGGCGCGTGCCAACACGGCCGGTGGCGCCGATGATTGCGATCTTCATGGTCACTCCTTCTTTCGGTCAGGTTGATATGAAACCATTGTGGTTACATATCGGGGCAAAAAAATTCAGCGCTTGCGGCGCTGGCTGTTGCCTTCGACATCGGCGAGCATGCTGGCGATGGTGATGCCGGCAAGGGTATCGTCCATGGCCGCCTGCGCACGGTCCGCGACCTTGCGCAGCGCACCGGTGATCTCGCGCCCGACCGGGCAGGCCGGGTTGGGCGCGCTCTGGTGCAGCGTGATCAGCGCGGTGGTTTCCACCACGCGGAACACGTCGAGCAGCGTGATTGACGCAGCCGGGCGCGCCAGCGTGGCGCCGCCGGTGCTGCCCATGGTGGTCGCCACCAGGCCGGCTTCAGCCAGTTGACCGATCAGCCGCCGGATCAGCGCCGGGTTGGTGCCCACGCTGCCGGCGATCAGCGACGAGGGCACCGGCTCGGCCGAACCGGCGAGCAGGGTAAGGATGTGGACCGCCACGGCGAACCGGCTGCTTGTGCTCAACGCTTGTGCTCGGGATGTCAGGTGCAATGTGAAACCATGATAGTTACACATGGTCGGGCATGTCAAGCACGGACAGGAGCGCAAGGAGGGCGGAGTACCGGGAGGGAAGGAGGTAATACGCCGAAGTGGCAGCCAATGGCCGGTGGAATGCCGGAATCGCCACTGAAGCTGTTACACTCCTCGACATTGCCGTACCGTTGTGGTTCGGCTGCCGCGCGGGGTACGGTGCGCGGTTTCACGGACGGGAAAAAACCCGTACGCTCGCAGGTATGACATCGCGGCATGGCCGCCAAGCAAGGAGTGCAAGTTGCCGGATCTGATGCGCGAAACAGGCGTCAAAAACAAAAAACCCGCAGGGCTCGAAAGCGCTGCGGGTTTTCCGGTAACTTGGTGCCCAGGAGAGGACTCGAACCTCCACAGTGTTGCCACCGCTAGGACCTGAACCTAGTGCGTCTACCAATTCCGCCACCTGGGCAGGTGTCGAAACAACCGAAGCGCTCATTATAGAGAGCGCGAGAATTTTGTCAAATAGTTTCCAGAAAAAATTGAATCAGAACAACTATCCGATCCCCAGCCGGGAAGAAATCCTGGGCGTGCTGAGAACGTCGGGATCCCCCCAGTCGGCCGGCGATATTGCCAAGGCCCTCTCCGTCACGCGCAAAGAGCATGACGGTTTCCAGAAGCGCCTGGCGGCCATGGAGCGCGACGGCCAGATCGAGCTGAACCGCAAGGGCCGCTATGAGCTGGCCCATCAGCCGAACTTCGTCACCGGCCGGGTGCAGGGCCACCGCGACGGCTTCGGCTTCCTGATCCGCGACGACGGTGAAGACGACATCTTCTTGCCCGAGCGCGAGCTGCAGAAGGCCATGCACAACGACCGCGCGCAGGTGCGCGTGGTGGGCTACGACCGGCGCGGGCGCCCCGAAGGGCAGATCGTCGAGATCATCGAGCGCGCCAACCGTTTTGTCATCGGCCGTCTGCTCAGTGAAGGCGGCGTGCTGGTGGTGGCGCCTGAAGACAAGCGCATCAGCCAGGACATCCTGATCCCGCCCAAGGCGCAGGGCAAGGCACGGGTGGGGCAGGTGGTCAGCGTCGAGCTGATCGAATTCCCCGACCGCTACGTGCAGCCGGTGGGCCGCGTGGTGGAGGTGCTGGGCGAAATCGACGATCCCGGCATGGAGATCGAGATCGCCGTGCGCAAGTACGGCGTGCCGCATGCGTTCTCTCCGGCCGCAGCCCAGGAAGCCTCCGCGCTGCCCGACGAGGTGCGCCAGGCCGACCTGGACCACCGCATCGACCTGCGCGACATCCCGCTGGTGACCATCGACGGCGAAGACGCACGCGACTTCGACGACGCGGTCTATTGCGAGCCGGTCAAGATCGGCCGCGCCAAGGGCTGGCGCCTGATCGTGGCGATCGCCGACGTGTCGCACTATGTGCGCCCCGGCACGCCGCTGGATGCGGATGCCCTGGACCGGGCCACTTCGGTCTACTTCCCGCGCCGCGTGATCCCGATGCTGCCGGAGAAGCTGTCCAACGGGTTGTGCTCGCTCAATCCGCACGTGGACCGGCTGTGCATGGTGTGCGATGCCGTGATCACCGCCAAGGGCGAGCTCAAGGGCTACCAGTTCTACCCGGCCGTGATGCATTCGACCGCGCGCCTGACCTACAACGAGGTCTGGTCGGTGCTGTCCAACACCAAGGGCCCCGAGGCGCACAAGCGCGGCGAGCTGGTGCCGCACCTGCAGAACCTGTATGAGCTGTTCCAGGTCCTGCTCAAGGCACGGCGCGCGCGCGGCGCGATCGACTTCGACACCACCGAGACCTATATCGTCTGCAACGCGCAGGGCAAGATCGAGCAGATCCTGCCGCGCACGCGCAACGATGCGCACCGGCTGATCGAGGAGTGCATGCTGACCGCCAACGTCTGCGCGGCCGACTTCCTCGAACGCTTCAAGCACCCGGCGCTGTACCGCATCCACGCGGGCCCCAGCGAAGAGAAGCTGAAGAACCTGCGCGACTTCCTGCGCACCGCCGGCCTGTCGCTGGGCGGGGGCGACAAGCCGCAGGCATCGGACTACGCCGAGGTGATGGACAAGATCAAGTCCCGTCCCGACGCGCCGATGCTGCAGACCATGCTGCTGCGCTCGATGCAGCAGGCGGTGTACAGCCCGGACAATATCGGCCACTTCGGCCTGTCGTACGAGGCCTACGCGCACTTCACCAGCCCGATCCGCCGCTACCCCGACTTGCTGGTGCACCGCGCGATCAAGGCGGTGCTGGCACATACCAAGTACCAGCCGGCGTTTGCGCACGGGACCGAGCTGAATACCGCGATCTCGCCCAAGGCGCGCCGGCTGCAGGCCAAGGACGCCGAGCAGAAGGCGGAACTGACCGCGGCGCGCGCCAGGCGCAACGAGGCCATCTGGGACGAGCTCGGCCTGCACTGCTCGGCCAATGAGCGCCGCGCGGACGAGGCTTCGCGCGATGTCGAGGCCTGGCTCAAGTGCTACTTCATGCGCGACAAGCTGGGCAGCGACTACGCCGGCACCGTCAGCGCCGTGACCTCGTTCGGCATCTTCGTGCAGCTCGACGAGCTGTACGTGGAAGGCCTGGTCCACGTGACCGAGCTGGGCAGCGACTACTTCCAGTACGACGAGGCCCGCAACGAACTGCGCGGCGAGCGCACCGGCATCCGCTACCGCCTGACCGACCGCGTGCGCGTGCAGGTGTCGCGCGTGGACCTGGATGCGCGCAAGATCGACTTCCGCCTGGTGCAGGAGCCGTCGGCGAAAACCCTGCGCGCCCGCGCGGGGGGCACCGAGACCCAGCCGCGGGTGCCCGCCGCCCATGCGGTGCCGGCGCGCAAGAAGGGCCGCCAGCTGGCGGCGCTGCTGGGCGGCTCGTCCAAGCCGGAAGAGTCGTTCGACGAGACGCTGGACCGCGTGATCGAGGAGCAGCCGGTGTTCGAGGCGGTGATCACGCCGCTCAGGCCGCACGTGAAGACCGGCGGCAAGCCGGCCAAGCGCGCGGCCAAGCCCAAGCCCTCGCACCTGGAGAAGCCGCGCAAGCCGGCCTCCAAGTCGCACCAGGCCAAGCCGGCGGGCAAGACGCCGGCCAAGAGCCCGCGCACCCCGCGCAAGCGCTGAAGCCTGCGGCGGCCGCCATGCCGCCGACTCGCGCCCCCGGCCGGCTGCCGGGGGCGTGAGGGCGAGTACAATCGCGCCATGGCTAAAAACAAACTCCTGATCGGCTTTCACGCCGTCACCGCACGCCTGCGCCAAGATGCCAAGGGCGTGACCGATGTCTATATCGAATCCGCGCGCCGCGACCGGCGCATGCAGGACTTCGTGCGCCTGGCCGAAAGCCTGGGCGTGCGCCTGCATCCGGTCGATGCCGAGCGCCTGCGCGGCATGGCCGGCACCGACCGCCACCAGGGCGTGGTGGCACGTGCCGAAGACGTGGCGCTGGCGCTGAACCTGGATGAACTGCTCGACGGCATCGAAGGCACGCCGCTGCTGCTGGTGCTGGACGGCGTCACCGACCCCCACAACCTGGGTGCCTGCCTGCGCGTGGCCGACGGCGCCGGCGCGCATGCCGTGATCGCCCCCAAGGACCGCAGCGTCGGCCTCAATGCCACCGTGGCCAAGGTCGCCAGCGGCGCCGCCGAGACCGTGCCCTATATCACCGTCACCAACCTGGCCCGCACCCTGCGTGAGCTGCAGGAACGCGGCATCTGGGTCATCGGCACCGCCGACGGCACCGAAAAGTCGCTGTATGACATCGACTTCAAGGGCCCGACCGCGATCGTGATGGGCGCCGAAGGCGAGGGCATGCGCCGCCTGACGCGCGAGACCTGCGACGAGCTGGTCGGCATCCCGATGGCGGGTGGCGTGGAAAGCCTGAACGTCTCGGTCGCCAGCGGCGTATGCCTGTACGAAGCCGTGCGTCAGCGGCGCCTGCCGCGATAAGTCCATGGCCGCTGATTCCGGTCTCCTTGACATGCCGGGGCTTGAGGAAACACGCCGGCTGATCGCGGCCGCCGGCAACATCTTCGTGCTGACCGGCGCCGGCATTTCCGCCGAATCCGGCGTGCCGACCTTCCGCGACGCGATGACGGGGCTGTGGGAACAGTTCGACCCGGAAGAGCTGGCCAGCGAGGACGCCTACCGCCGCCAGCCGGCGCTGGTCTGGGAGTGGTACCTGCACCGGCGCGAGCTGGTCGCAGCCGTGCATCCCAACCCGGCGCACCATGCGCTGGTCGCGCTGGCAGCGCAGAAACCGTTCACGCTGGTCACGCAGAATGTGGACGGCCTGCACCAGCGCGCCGGCAGCGCAGGCGTGATCGAACTGCATGGGAACCTGTTCGCCAACAAATGGCTGGACGGGTGCGGACGCTGCAACGAGGCGACCGCGCTGCCCGGCATGCCGCCGCGCTGCAACCTGTGCGGCGCGCTGATGCGTCCGGGCGTGGTGTGGTTCGGTGAGGACCTGCCGCGCGTGGCGCGCTACCGCGCCGAGCATGCGGCGCAGAACTGCGACCTGTGCCTGGTGGTCGGCACCTCGGGGCTGGTCTATCCGGCGGCGGGGCTGCCGGGCCTGGCGCGCGAGCATGGCGCGCCGGTGATCGTGGTCAATCCGCAGCCGTCGGCGCTGGACCAGACCGCGGATATCGTGCTGTCCGCCGCGGCGGGGGCATGTCTGCCATTGCTGTGGCCGCAGCCGGCACCCTCGGCCGGCTGAGCCTGGATCCGGGCGTTGCCGCCCGGACCGTCCTTACTTCGCAATCTCGCCGATCAGCTTCTCCAGCTTGACCGCATCCGCCGCAAACAGGCGGATGCCTTCGGCCAGCTTCTCGGTCGCCATCGCATCCTCATTCAACTGCCAGCGGAAGGCCGGCTCGTCGGCTGCGATGCGGGCGATATTGGCGGCCTGGGCCTGGTCCACCGACAGCTTGTGCGCCACCGGGCCCTGGCCGGCGGCCAGCTGCTCGAGCAGCTCGGGGCTGATGGTCAGCAGGTCGCAGCCGGCCAGCGACAGGATCTGGGCGGTGCTGCGGAAGCTGGCGCCCATTACCTCGGTCGGGTAGCCGAACTTCTTGTAGTAGTCGTAGATCTGGCGCACCGAGCGCACGCCGGGGTCGTTGTCACCGCCATTGGCGGCCGCGTCCCATTGCTCGCCGGCCTGCTTCTTGTACCAGTCGAAGATGCGGCCGACGAAGGGCGAGATCAGCTGCGCGCCGGCCTCGGCGCACGCCACCGCCTGCACCAGCGAGAACAGCAGCGTCATGTTGCAGCGGATGCCATCGCGCTGCAGGATCTCGGCCGCGCGGATGCCTTCCCAGGTGGAGGCAATCTTGATCAGCACGCGCTCGCGCGCAATGCCGCGCTGCTCGTACAGCTGGATCAGGTGGCGCGCCTTGGCCACGCTGGCCTCGGTGTCGAAGGACAGGCGCGCATCGACTTCGGTCGAGACGCGGCCCGGCACGATCGCCAGGATCTCGCAGCCGAAGGCGATCAGCACTTCGTCCATCACCGCATCGACGCCGCCGTTGCCGTGGTGGTCCTGTACCGCCTTCTCCAGCAGGTGCCGGTATTCGGGCTTTTGCACGGCCTTCAGGATCAGCGACGGATTGGTGGTCGCGTCCTGCGGGGTGTACTGCTTCATCAGCTGGAAGTCGCCGGTATCGGCCACTACCGTGGTGAATTGCCTGAGTTGTTCGAGCTGGTTCATGGTCGCTTGGTCGTCTGCTTGAGCGTCTGCAAAATCGGTCGCGGGCATCAGGGGTGCGCGTACGGCACCCGGTCCGGTCCATTGTACCGTCGCCCGCGTGACCTGCCGCCGCAATCCGCTACACTACGCGTTTCCCCCAACGCAATCTGGCTGTTGTCATGACTCAGGATGAACTCAAGACGCTGGTCGCGCAAGCTGCCGCCGACTACGTGAAGCAGGAAGTGCCCGAAGGGGCAGTGCTCGGCGTGGGCACTGGCTCCACCGCCAATCTCTTCATTGACGCCGTGGCGGCATTCAAGGAGCGCTTCGCCGGTGCGGTGTCGAGCTCCGAGGCCTCCACGCGCCGCCTGCAGCAGCACGGCTTCAAGGTGCTGGACCTGAACGAAGTCGACGAGATCCCGGTGTATGTCGACGGCGCCGACGAGATCGACGCCAGCGGCGCCATGATCAAGGGCGGTGGCGGGGCGCTCACGCGCGAGAAGATCGTGGCTTCGGTCGCGAAGCGCTTTGTCTGCATCGCCGACGGCAGCAAGCTGGTCCAGACCATGGGCACCTTCCCGCTGCCGGTCGAGGTGATTCCGATGGCACGTGCCGCGGTGGCGCGCAAGCTGCAGGCCCTGGGTGGCCAGCCGCGCCTGCGCATGGCCAAGGAAGGCGGCATCTACAAGACCGACAACGGCAATGTGATCCTGGACGTGGTCGGCCTGAAGATCGACGATCCGCGCGGCCTGGAACAGGCCGTCAACCAGGTGCCGGGCGTGGTCACGGTGGGCCTGTTCGCGCTGCGCGGCGCGGATGTGTTGCTGCTGGGCACCGGCGACAGCGTGCAGCGCACTGACTACTGAGCAAAGCCGTCCGCGGCCAAGCAAAAAGGGGTGCCTGAGGCACCCCTTTTGTCATTGGCCGGTCCCGGTTCAGGACTGCGGCGGCACGTAGCCCTGGGCCTGGTCGGCGCCTTCGCCGAAGAAGTACTTCTCGGTCTGCTTGAGCAGGTACTGGCGCGCGCGCGCATCGGCCATGTTCAGGCGGTTTTCGTTGATCAGCATGGTCTGGTGCTTGAGCCAGCCAGCCCAGGCTTCCTTCGACACGCTTTGCCAGATCTTCTTGCCCAGTTCGCCGGGCAGCGGCGGGAAGTCGAGGCCTTCGGCTTCCTTGTTCAGCTTGATGCATTGGACCATGCGGGCCATGGGGACTCCTTGGTATGTTCGTTAGAGCTTCGGCGCTGGCGCTATTGTAGCCAAGCGGGGCACCGGGCCGCGGCGCTGCGGCGATTGCCCCTACGGCTTCAGAGCTTTTTCATCAGCACCATGGACTTGCGCTGCCAGTTGTAGAGCTTGCGCTTGTCCTCGGGCAGGTCGTCGACGTTGGCGTGGACGAAACCGCGCTTCAGGAACCAGTGTTCGGTCCGGGTGGTGAGCACGAACAGCTTCTCCAGGCCGAGCGCGCGGGCGCGGCGCTCGATGCGCTTGAGCAGGCGCTCGCCGTCGCCGGTGCCCTGGGCTTCCTGCGATACCGTCAGGCAGGCCATCTCGCCCATGTTCTCGCGCGGGTAGTCGTAGAGCGCCGCGCAGCCGAACAGGACGCCATCGTGCTCGATCACCGAGAAGTTGGAGATATCGCGCTCGATCAGGTGGCGTCCGCGCGGCACCAGCGTGCCATCCTGCTCCAGCGGGGCGATCAGCTGGACGATGCCGCCGACATCGTCGAGCGTGGCTTCGCGCAGGCTTTCCAGGTCGGTGTCTGACAGCATGGTGCCGACGCCGTCGTGCAGGAACAGTTCCAGCAGCACCGCGCCGTCGAGCGAATAGGGGATCAGGTGCGCACGCGGCACGCCGCCCTTGAGCGCCTTGACCAGGTGCTGCAGGTAGTTGGCCACGTCCGGCGGCAGGTGGTTGTTCTGCAGGCGCTCCACCGCCGTGCGCAGCGACATTTCCTGCATCATCTTGCCGACCGGGTCGGGCACGCCCGGCACCTCGGTGATGAAGATCAGCTTGTCGGCCTTGAGCGCCGTCGCGGTGGCGCTGGCCACGTCTTCCATCGACAGGTTGAAGGCCTGGCCGGTGGGCGAGAAGCCCAGCGGCGACAGCAGCACCACCTTGCCGTGCGACAGCGACATGCGCACGGACTCGGCGTCGATCTTGCGCACCAGGCCGGTGTGCTGGTAGTCGGTGCCATTGACGATGCCGACCGGGCGGGCAGTCACGAAGTTGCCGGAGATCACCGACAGCTGGGCGCCGGCCATCGGCGTATTGGGCAGGCCCTGGCTGAAGGCGGCCTCGATGTCCAGGCGCAATTCGCCGGCGGCTTCCTTGGCGCATTCGAGCGCGGCGTTGTCGGTGACGCGCACGCCATCGACGAACTGTGACTCGACATGGCGCAGCGCCAGCTGTTCTTCCACCTGCGGGCGCGAGCCATGCACCAGCACGATCTGCATGCCCATGGCGTGCAGCAGGGCGACGTCGTTGACCAGCGCATTGAGCACGCCCGACTTGACCAGTTCGCCGGCGAAGGCGATCACAAAGGTCTTGCCGCGGAAGGCATGGATATACGGCGCCACCATGCGCAGCCAGTCGACGAACTGCTGGTGGTCGGGGCCGCTGCGCTCGGGCTCGGCCGCCGTGGGCGCCGGGGTGGCGGGCACGGGAGAGGCC
>NZ_JBYSZI010000051.1:8865-49382 GCF_058787075.1 Cupriavidus sp. FW305-46 | reverse complement strand
CCATCAGCGGGTTGTGGGGCGCGGCTGGACATGCGCAGATTATCCGACAATACTAGCCGCTCTCCAATCTGGTGCCCGGCCGGCTGAAACAAGAACGCGCAAGCTGCGCGCACCCAAAGCGACAATAGCCACGATGGCGCGCCCGCTGCGCGGACAACAGGACGCGAGCAGGTGAACCGCGGGACCAACCACGGGCCGCACCTTTTCTCGCATTTCAAATACTGGAATGACTGCCTCTGAACCGACGAGTTCCGCCGCTGGCGACGCTGCTGACCAACATGGCGCGCGCGCCACACCGGATCCGGCCAATCCGGCGGACCCGCAGCCGGGGCCGGGCGCCGGCACCATGGCTGCCGGCGCCTTCGCCATCACCGCGGCGCAGGAGCTGCAGCCGGCTGACGGGGCTGGCCACGCGGGCGGCCACGTATTGTACTCGGCTGCGTATTCGCACTACGCGCGCCGCGTGCTGCAGGCCCGGCCGGATTTGCCGGCCATCCTGGCCGCCGCGGCCGCCCAGCCGCTGACGCGCGCCTGGATGCAGGCGCGGCTGCAGGCGCTGCACGAGCCCTCGGCCGATGCCGAGGAATCCGCCAAGCGCAGCCTGCGCCGTCTGCGCGCCGAAGTGATGTGCGCGGTGATCGAGCGCGACCTGCGCGGCCTGGCCACGCTGGGCGAGGTCACCGGCGCCATGACCGACCTGGCCGAGCTGGCGATCCAGCACGGTCTGGCGATGCTGGGCGACGACCTGGCCGCCACCTTTGGCCGCCCGGTCGGCGCCCAAAGCGGCGAGGTGCAGGAACTGGTGGTGGTGGGCATGGGCAAGCTGGGCGGGCGCGAGCTCAATGTCTCGTCCGACATCGACCTGATCTTCCTCTATGACGAGGACGGCGAGACCCAGGGCGGCTCGCGCAGCCTGTCCAACCACGAGTACTTCATCCGTCTCGGCCGCCGGCTGATCAACCTGCTGGCCGAGGTGACCGCCGACGGCTATGTGTTCCGCGTCGACATGCGGCTGCGCCCCAACGGCGACGCCGGACCGCTGGCGTGCAGCCTGGGCATGCTGGAGGAATACCTGGTGGTGCAGGGGCGCGAGTGGGAGCGCTATGCCTGGATCAAGGGCCGCGTGGTGTCGGCGCTCGACACGCCGCATGCGCAGCGCACCGCCAGCCTGCTGGCGCGGCTGACCACGCCCTTCGTGTTCCGCCGCTACCTGGACTACGGCGTGATCGCCGCCATCCGCTCGCTGCACGCGCAGATCCGCAGCGAGGCCGCCAAGCGCAGCGGCGGGCTGGCGGGGCATGGCGTCAACCAGCGGTCGTTCAATATCAAGCTGGGCCGCGGCGGCATCCGCGAGATCGAATTCATGGCGCAGGTGTTCCAGCTGATCCGCGGCGGCCAGGACCCCGCACTGCGCGTGCGCCCGACGCTGGAAGTGCTGGCGGTGGCGGTGGAGCGCGGGCTGCTGCCCGCCGGCCAGGCCGAGCAGCTCGGCGATGCCTACCGCTTCCTGCGCCAGCTCGAACACCGGCTGCAGTACCGCGACGACGCCCAGACCCACCACCTGCCGACTTCGCCCGAAGAACAGCTGGCGGTGGCGCAGATGATGGGTTGCGCCGACTGGCAGCAACTGCTGGCGCGCCTGGCGGCGCTGCAGGAGCCGGTGGCGCAGCAGTTCGAGGCCACCTTCTCGGATCCCGATGCCGCCCCGTGCGAAGCGCTGTGGCCGGGCATCGTGTTCGACGACAACGCCGCGCAAGCGCAGGACAACCCGGAACAGAAGCAGGACGATGCGGCCTGCGGCGATGACGCCGCGCCCTGCCAGCGCCTGCAGGCCGCCGGCTTTACCGACTGCACCGGGCTGCTGGACCGGCTGCGCGCGATCGCCTCGTCGCTGCGCTACCGCGCGCTGTCCGAGTCCAGCCGCGCGCGCTTCGACCAGCTGGTGAACCGCGCGCTCGACCTGGCCGCGCGCCAGGAAGACGCCGACAGCACCATCGCGCGCTTTATCGACTTCCTCGAGGCGATCAGCCGCCGCGCCTCCTACCTGTCGTTGCTGTCCGAATACCCGCAGGCGATGGACCGCGTCGCGCAGACGCTGCATGCCTCGCGCTGGGCCGCGGCCTACCTGACGCGGCACCCGCAGCTGCTGGACGAACTGCTGGACAGCGATGCGCTGGCTGGCGCGCCCGACTGGGCCGCCTTCCGCAAGCGCCTGCATGAGCGGCTGCTGGCCGCCGAAGGCCAGATCGAGCAGCAGATGGACATCCTGCGGCGCGAGCACCATGTCGAGACCTTCCGCGTGCTGCTGCAGGACCTGCAGGGCATGCTGACGGTGGAGCAGGTGGCCGACCGCCTGTCCGACCTGGCCGATGCCATGCTCGAGGCCACGCTGGAAACGGTCTGGCGCCAGCTGGCCACGCGCCACCGCGACACGCCGCGCTTCGCGGTGATTGCCTACGGCCGGCTGGGCGGCAAGGAACTGGGCTATGCCTCGGACCTGGACATCATCTTCCTGTACGACGATGACCATGAGCGCGCGCCCGACGTCTACTCCGCCTATGCGCGCCGGTTGATCACCTGGCTGACCAGCCATACCGCCGCCGGTG
Organism: Cupriavidus sp. FW305-46; assembly: GCF_058787075.1. Taxonomy (NCBI): domain Bacteria; kingdom Pseudomonadati; phylum Pseudomonadota; class Betaproteobacteria; order Burkholderiales; family Burkholderiaceae; genus Cupriavidus; species Cupriavidus sp. FW305-46. Next base: position 46,776 of record NZ_JBYSZI010000051.1, on the reverse strand, counting down.
CGCTGTTCGACGTCGACACGCGGCTGCGCCCCAACGGCGCGGCCGGCCTGCTGGTGACCAGCTTCGAGGCGTTCCGCCGCTACCAGCTGCGCGAAGGCGACAACACCGCCTGGGTGTGGGAACACCAGGCGCTGACGCGCGCGCGCTTCTGCGCCGGCGACGCCGCCATCGGCGACCGCTTCGAGGCGCTGCGCGGCGAGGTGCTGTGCCAGGGCCGCGATGCCGCCGCGCTGCGCGACGAGATCGTGCAGATGCGCCGCAAGGTCGCCGAAGGCCATCCCAACCCGACCGACCTGTTCGACCTGAAGCACGATCGCGGCGGCATGGTCGATATCGAATTCACGGTGCAGTACCTGGTGCTGCTGCACAGCCGTGCGCACCCGCAGCTGACGCGCAACGCGGGCAATATCGCACTGCTGCGCGAAGCGGGCGAGCTGGGCCTGATCGACGCCACGCTGGCACTGGCGGTGGGCGATGCCTACCGGCTGTTCCGCGCGCGCCAGCACCAGCTGCGGCTCGACGGGCAGGCGCACGCGCGTGTGGCGCCCGCGTCGGTGGCGCAGCAGACCGGACAGGTGCGCGCGCTGTGGCAGGCCGTGTTCGGTGAAGCCTGACGCGGCAGTCCCGCCGGCGCCCGCCGGGGCATCGTGGCCGGGGCTGCTGGCGGCGATCGCGCTGGTGTGGGCGCTGTCGGCATGGTTCACCTTCATGCCGTGGTGGCATGCGCACGGCCTCTACCTGCGCGATGCGGTGCGGCTGGACGGCCAGTGGTGGCGCCTGGCCACCGCCATGTGGGTGCACCTGGACGGACACCACTGGCTGGCCGACGCGCTGGCGGCCACCGGCGTGCTGGCCATCGCCGCGCGCGTGGCGCGTGCGCGCATCCTGCTGCTGGTGCTGGTTGCCTGCGGCATCGCGGTGCAGGTGGTGGTGCTGCGCGTGCCGGCGATTGCGTGGTATGGCGGGCTCTCAGGCGCCTTGCACGGGCTGGCCTTGTGGGGCGCGCTCGGGCTGTTGCGGGCCTCGGGCTTGGCGCGCGTCACCGGCGTGCTGCTGTGCCTGGGCGTGCTGGCCAAGGTCTGGGTGGAGCAGTCGTGGCTGGCGCCGGTGGTGTTCGATCCGGCCTGGGGGTTTGGCGTGGTGCGCGTCGCGCACGCGGCCGGCGCCGTCGCCGGCCTGCTGTGCTGGGTCGTGCAGGAGTGGTGGCTGGCGCGGCGCCCGGCCCGCGGCGACGACGCCTGAGCCGGCCAGGCGCCGGGCTTACATGCGGCGCCGCAGCGCGAAGGCCAGCAGGCCGGACAGCGCCAGCAGCAGCGCGGTCCAGGGCGCAACGGCGCCGCCGCCACCGCCACCACCGTTGCCCGAGGCCGGTGCCGGCGCAGCCTGCGCCGGTGGCGTGCCCGCCGCGGTCGCCAGTGCGCCGTCGGCATCGAGCAGGCCGGCGCCGCAGACGCCCGGATTGGTGGTGCAATAGGTGCCGGACGGATGCGGGCGTGCCGAAGCCTTCAGCGCCGCGGTGACCTGGGCCGGGGTCAGCGAGCCATTGACCGCGAACATCATGGACACCACGCCCGAGACCATCGGTGCGGCGAAGCTGGTGCCCGCGGATGACGTCACCACATAGTTGCCAACGCCAGTCTTGCCATCGTTGTTCAAGGTGCGAATGACCGAGGGCGCGGTCGTGCACTGCCCATTGACTATCTGCGAGTTGCCGCACCCGCCGCCCGGCGCGCTGATCGCGACCTGCGGGCCGACATTGGCATAGCTGGCGTTCTCGCCGTCGTTGGCATGCGCCGTGACCGCGATCACGCCGCTGCAGTCGCCCGGCGCTTCCACCGCGCCGCGCTCGTTGCCGGCGGCGGCCACCACCACCACGCCGCGCGCGTTCAGGTCGTTGACGGCCTGTTGCTCAATGCTGCTGCAGGTGCCGCCGCCGAGGCTGATATTGACCACGCGCGCCGGCGTCGGATTGGCCGGCACGTTGGGTACCGACAAGCCGCCGGCCCAGCGCATGGCGTCCACGGTATCGGACAGCAGCGCGCCGCAGCGGCCCGATACGCGCACGGGCAGGATGCGCGCGTTCCAGTCGACGCCCGCGATGTCCTGCGCGTTGTTGGTCTGCGCGCCGAACACGCTCGCCACGCGCGTGCCATGCCAGCTGTTGCCGGTCGCCGTCTGCGTGGGCGTTGAACTGCCGGGGCAGGTAAAGCCGGCCTCGAGATTGTCGCCGGCATCGGTGGCATCGGCGTCGCGGCCATCGCCGTCATTGGAAATGGTGCTGCTGCTGATGAAGTCGTAGCCCGGCAACACGCGCGCCGCCAGGTCGGGGTGCGGCAGGATGCCGGTGTCCACCACCGCGATCACCACGCCGCTGCTGCCGCGGCTGCGGTCCCACGCGCGCGGCAGGTTGACGCCGCCCACCGCCGTGCCGGTACCCATCAGGTAAGGCTGGCGCGAGATGAACTCGGAATCGTTGGGCAGGGTGTCGTGCAGCCGCAGCCAGCGGTCGGGCACGGCATCGGCGATGCGCGGGTCCTGGCGCAGCCGGGCCGCCGCGCCTTCCGGGTCGGCTGCCAGTGCGTCGGGGACCTGCAGCAACTGCAGGTTGCCGCCCATGGCGCGGCGCGCCGTGACGGCAATGCCGGTGCGCTCGCTCAGCTGCTTGAGCGCATCCGCCGCCGCAGGCGTCTTGCTGCTGCCATCGGCGCCATCGCGCCAGCGCACGATGATCTGGCCGGTGTAGGCGGGTGCGGCATGGGCGCCGGCAGCCAGTGCCGCGCTGGCCGGTATCGCGCCGCACACAGCGGCGGCGGCGAAGACGATGGCCCGCCAGCGGCGGGTCACGAGGCTGCTACGGAAGTCGGACTGCGCGGGTTGCGGCATGTATACCTCCTGGGGCGTAGCGCGCGTGGGGGCTTGTTATGTAGCGAATACGATTCAGCGTAGTTGCGCAAGGGCAACCGACGGCTTAAGACCTGTCCTGAATCCGGGCTCAGCTCTGCGGCATGTCGCGGCTGGTGGGAATGTTGCGGTTGGGCTTGAGCACGCGGTCCGGCTCGGCGGTCTCGATGCGGGGCGTGGCGCGCAGGGTCTCGACCGCCTGGTCGATGGTGGCGTCCGCCGACGGCGAGATCGCGGTGACCAGCCAGACGCCGCCGGACATCGGGCGCTTGACCACGTAGCGGATCGGGCCCTTGATCCCGGCCAGCAGCTTGCCGGCATCCTCTGACAGGTTCACTGCGGGCGGCTTGAAGCGCACCATGATGTCGCCAAGGGAACGGTCATCGCTGATGCTGCCCGGCGGCGGGGCCGAGGACTTGGGCTGGGCCTGGCAGGCGGACAGCGCCAGCAGTGCGGCCGATGCGGCGGTGGCGATGGCCAGCACGGCGCGCAGCGATGCGCGCGGTCGTTGCCGGAGGCCGGCTTGCGCTTGGCGGGTCATGGTGAGGCTCCTGTCAGTGTATGGATTGGCGCATGTGCGGGGCGGGCGGGGGCCGTCAGCCGGCGGCGCGGCGGCTGCGCCGGCCATCCTTGCCGCCCGCGCCGCGCGCGGGCTGGCTGCCCTGGCCGCCGGCCATGCCTTGCGCCAGCATTTCTTCCGCATGTTGCAGCGTGGTGGTGGTGACGGTGGCGCCGCCCAGCATGCGCGCGGTCTCGACCACGCGCCCGGCGGGATCCAGCACCCGGATGCGCGAGCGCGTGACCGAACCGTCGCCCGCATCGGTGGTTTCCTTGCTCACCAGCAGGTGGGTGCCGGCCTGCGCCGCCACCTGCGGCAGGTGCGTCACGCACAGCACCTGGCGCGCGCGGCCCAGTTCCTGCAGGCGCCGGCCGACCACTTCGGCCACCGCGCCGCCGATGCCGGTATCGACCTCGTCGAAGATCAGCGTGGGCGTGGGCGAGGCTTCGCTGGTGATCACCGAGATCGCCAGGCTGATGCGCGCCAGCTCGCCGCCGGAGGCCACCCGGGCCAGCGGCCGCGGGCTCACGCCGGCATGGCCGGCGACCAGGAATTCGACCTGCTCGAGCCCATGGCTCTGGCCTTCGTCGAGCGCATTGAGCGCGGCGACAAAGCTGCCGCCGGCCATCGACAGGCCCTGCATGGCGTCGGTGACCGCGGCGGACAGCGCCTGCGCGGCCTGCTGGCGGGCGTGGCTGAGATGCTGCGCCAGGGTCAGGTAGGCGGCCTTGGCCGCGGCCTCGCGCGCCATCACCTTGTTCAGGTCCTGCGCGGCCTGCAGGTCGTCCAGCTGCTGGCGGCGGGCCGCCAGCTCGTCGGGCAGCTGCTCGGGCGGCAGGCGGTACTTGCGCGCGGTGGCGTGCAGCGCCTGCATGCGTTCGTCGACCGCCTGCAGCCGCTCGGGATCGAGTTCGAGCCGGTCGACATAGCGCGTGAGCGAGTGCGCGGCTTCCTCGGCCTGCATCTGCGCGGGCTCGAGCGCGGCCAGCACGTCGCGCAGCGCGCCATCGACATCGGCCAGCTGCTGCAGCTTGTGCACGATGGTATTCAGCGCCGACAGCACCGAGCCGTCGGCCTCGGACAGTGCGTCCAGCGCGGCGCGGCTGCCGTCGATCAGGCCGGCGGCATGCGACAGCCGGTTGTACTCGGACTGGATCTCTTCCCATTCGCCCGGCTGCGGGTTGAGCTTGTCCAGTTCGCCGACCTGCCATTCCAGCCGTTCGCGTTCAAGCTGCATCTCGCGCGACTGGTGCTCGACCGCCTCGCGCTGGCGCACGCAGGCACGCCAGGCGCGCCAGGCCTCGGCCACCGCGCCGGCCTGCTGGGTGAGGCCGGCGTGGGCGTCGAACAGCAGCCGCTGCGCATCGGGGCGCAGCAGCAGCTGGTGCGCGTGCTGGCCGTGGATGTCGACCAGCTGGTCGCCGACTTCGCGCAGCTGCGCCAGGGTGGCGGCGGCGCCGTTGATAAAGGCCTTGCTGCGGCCGCCGGCATCGACCGTGCGGCGCAGCAGCACGGTGTGCACGCCGTCTTCCGCTTCGCTGTTGAGCTCGCGCTCGGCCAGCCAGGCATCCAGTGCCGGGTGGGTCGAGAAGGTGGCGCTGACGCTGGCGCGCGGGGCGCCTTCGCGCACCACGCCGGCATCGGCGCGTTCGCCCAGCACCAGCGCCAGGGCATCGATCAGGATGGATTTGCCGGCGCCGGTCTCGCCGGTGAAGACGGTGAAGCCAGTGGTGAAGTCCAGGTCGAGCGTATCGACGATGACGAAATCGCGGATGGACAGGCTGCGCAGCATCGTGGCGTGGAAGGTAGTCGGTCCGATGGGTTCGGGCTCAGGCTTGGAGGGCGGCTTGATACTGGCTCAGAGGCGGTTGTCTTCGGACGGGTATTCGTGCCAGTGCAGCTTCTTGCGCAGCGTGGCGTAGTAGTTGTAGCCGACCGGGTGCAGCAGGTTGATGGTCTTTTCGGAGCGCCGCACCACGATGCGGTCGCCCGGCAGCAGCGAGGTCAGTGACTGCATGTCGAAGTTGACGCTGGCGTCGCGCGCGCTGGCCACCTCGATGGTGACCTCGGCGTCGTGCGGCAGCACGATCGGGCGGTTGGACAGCGCGTGCGGGGCAATCGGCACCAGCACCACGCCCGACAGCGTCGGGTGCAGGATCGGGCCGCCGGCGGACAGCGCGTAGGCGGTGGACCCGGTGGTGGTCGACACGATCAGGCCGTCCGAGCGCTGGTTGTACATGAAGTGGCCGTCCACCGACACCGCCAGCTCGACCATGCCGGAGATGCCCGAGCGGTTCACCACCACGTCGTTCAGGGCCAGCGCGGAGAAGATGTCCATGTCGTCGCGCACCACGCGCGATTCCAGCAGCAGGCGGGTCTCGGCCTCATACCGGCCGTCGAGCATGTCGGGCAGCACGGTGTGCGCGTCTTCCAGCGCGATGTCGGTCATGAAGCCCAGCCGCCCGTGGTTGACGCCGATCAGCGGCACGTCGTAGCCGGCCAGCTGGCGCGCGATGCCCAGCAGCGTGCCGTCGCCGCCCAGCACCACGGCCACGTCGGCCTGCCGGCCGATCTCCTCGGCGGACAGGGCAGGGTAGGCGGTCAGCCCGGTGGCGAGCGAGGTTTCGCGCTCGAACACCACGTCCTGCCCGTTGCGCAGGATATAAGAGGCGATCTCCTCCAGCGGCCCTTCGATGCCGGCAGTGGAGTACCGGCCCACCAGGGCGACGGTCTTGAACGAAGTGCGCACGGCGCTGGCTCTCGGGGGGGCGGACATGGCGGGATTAGACCATACCGCCATGACGGTTGTCAGCAGGCGCGGGCGGGCGGGCCAGGCCGTCCGCCAGAAGGTCCAAAACTTGCGTAAAATCGGGGCATCATGGATGAACGCTCCAAAACGCTGCTCAAGACCCTGATCGAGCGCTATATTGCCGAAGGGCAGCCGGTCGGTTCCCGCACCCTGTCGAAATACTCGGGGCTGGACCTGTCGCCTGCGACGATTCGCAATGTGATGTCCGATCTGGAGGAAATGGGCTTTATTGCCAGCCCGCACACCTCCGCGGGCCGTATCCCGACCCCGCGCGGCTACCGGCTGTTCGTCGATTCGATGCTGACGGCCAAGCCGCTGGAGCGCAACGCCGACCTGGCCGAGCTGACCGGCCAGATCCAGGACCAGCTCGGCGGCCAGCAGCTGGGGCCGCAGCGCATGATCACAGCGGCGGCGCGCACGCTGTCCAACCTGTCGCACTTTGCCGGCGTGGTGATGACGCCGCGCCGCGCGCAGGCGTTCCGGCAGATCGAATTCATGCGGCTGTCGGACAAGCGCATCCTGCTGATCATCGTCAGCCCCGAGGGCGACGTGCAGAACCGCATCATCCAGACCGAGCTGTCGTACACGCCGGCCCAGCTGATCGAGGCGGCCAACTTCTTCAACTCGCACTATGCCGGCATGAGCTTCGACGCGGTGCGCGGCCACCTGCGGGTGGAACTGCAGGACCTGCGCCGCGACATGTCGCAGCTGATGCAGGCCGCGGTCGAGGCCGGCAGCGTCGCCGAGGACGAGGACGACGACCACGTCTTTATCAGTGGCGAGCGCAAGCTGCTGGAAGTGGAAGACCTGGCCTCCAGCATGGACAAGCTGCGGCGCCTGTTCGACGTGTTCGAGCACAAGACCAGCCTGCTGCAGCTGCTGGACGTGTCCAGCCATGCGCAGGGCGTGCAGATCTTTATCGGCGGCGAAAGCCGGCTGGTGCCGATCGAAGAAATGGCGGTCATCACCGCCCCGTACGAGGTCGACGGCCAGATCGTCGGCACGCTCGGCGTGATCGGCCCTACGCGCATGGCGTATGAGCGCGTGATCCCCATTGTCGACATCACCGCGCGCCTGCTGTCCAGCGCCCTGAGCCAGAACTAGTGCAAAGACTGGCTGGTCTGACAAGCGGCTCCATTCCCGCCGGGCGCGGCAATCGCCGGTGCGCCGCACCGGCGCCGTCCCGGCACCGTGTCAACCCGGAAGCGACATGACGTTTTCTCCCGAACCGGCCTACCAGCACGGCCACGCGCCGCGCACGGCGATCCTGCTGGTCAACCTGGGCACCCCGGACGCTCCCACGCCCAAGGCGGTGGGGCGCTACCTGAAGGAATTCCTGTCCGACCCGCGCGTGGTCGAGATCCCGCGCGCGGCCTGGCTGCCGCTGCTGCATGGGGTGATCCTGCCGCTGCGTTCGCGCGCCTCGGCTCTGAAATACGAATCGATCTGGCTGCGCGAGGCCCATATGACGGGCTCGCCGCTGCTGGTCTACAGCGAGCGCCAGGCCCATGCGCTGCAGCGGCTGATGCACCAGCATGGCCATGAAGTGACGGTCGCGTGCGCAATGCGCTACGGCAACCCGTCGATCGCCTCGGTGCTGGAGGCGCTGCGCCGGCAGGGCTGCGAGCAGGTGCTGGTGCTGCCGATGTATCCGCAATACTCCGGCACCACCACGGCCACGGCCTTCGACGAGGTGTTCCGGGTGCTGGGCCAGTGGCGCAACCAGCCAGAGCTGCGGCTGGTCAAGCATTTCCATGACCACCCGGCCTATATCTCGGCGCTGCACCAGCAGGTCGCCGCCTACTGGGCGCGCCACGGCATGCCGGACTTTGCCCGCGGCGACAAGCTGATCCTGTCGTTCCACGGCGTGCCGCGGCGCACGCTGGAGCTGGGCGACCCCTATCACTGCGAATGCCTGAAGACCGGCCGGCTGCTGGGCGAGGCGCTGGGCCTAGAGCCGGGCCAGTACCAGGTGACGTTCCAGTCTCGTTTCGGCAAGGCGGAATGGCTGCAGCCGTACACCGCGCCGACGCTGGCCGAGCTGGGCAAGGTCGGCGCGGGCCGGGTCGATGTCTTCTGCCCGGGCTTTCCGGCCGACTGCATCGAGACCCTGGAGGAGATCGCCATGGAAGGGCAGACCGAGTTCAAGGTCGCGGGCGGCAAGGATTTCCATTTCATCCCGTGCCTGAATGACGCCGATCCGTGGGTCGCGGCCATGGCCGAGATCGCGCTGCAGCACCTGCAGGGCTGGCCGCTGGCCACGCCGCATCCGCATGAACTGGAAGCACGGCGCACGCGCGCCCAGACCCGGGGAGCGGCGGCATGAACGTCGACTTTGAGCCGGATGCGCGCCAGCGCATCGACAAATGGCTGTGGTGCGCGCGCTTCTTCAAGACGCGCTCGCTCGCGGCTGAAGCGGTGGAGCGCAGCAAGGTGACCGTCAACGGCCAGCCATGCAAGAACTCGCGCGAGGTGAAGCCCGGCGACACGGTGGTGCTGGAAGCGCACCAGCAGCGCTGGGAGCTGGTGGTGAAAGGCATTGCCGCGGCGCGCGGGCCGGCGCCGGTGGCGCAGACGCTGTACGAGGAAAGTGCCGAAAGCCAGTCGCGCCGGCTGGCCGATGCCGAGCGCCGGCGCCTGCAGCCGGAGCCGTCCGCGCAGATCCAGGGGCGCCCGACCAAGCGGGACCGGCGCCGCATCGACCACCTGAAGAGCTGAAATGACAACGCGGCGGTCACCGGGAAGCCCCCGGTGCCGCCGCGCGCTTGGATCAGGGCCAGGTGGCGCTTATTCCTGCGTGACTTCCTGGCTGACGATAGGGACGATGTAGTGCTTGAACACCGCCTTGCCGCTGCCATACTCCGTATCGCGCGGGGTGAATGCGCCGGAAACGCAGATAAAGACGGTCATGACCGCCAATGCGGCCACAAGGCAGAGTGTCACGACTGGCAGCTTATGCATGGCCAACCTTCCGGAAGAGGCACAAAGATGAACCATCTCCACAACCCCGGCATTTTTGTCATTTTTATTACTAAGAATCTTAGTAATTGCGATGCAGCAAAGCAATAAGGTGTCGATTGCATATGCGTGGCCTTTGTAACCGTGTGTTTCCGCGTCACGCCAGCGCCACTCTTGAAAACCTGCGCCTTGCCACCACCTGCACGGAACACGCGCCGATTTACCACCCGCGGCCAGACCCACGGCGGGCCGCGACAATGCATTGATACGGATCGACATGGAAGAACAGAAGCAGACGCCAACCACCCAGACGCCTACGCCCGCTGGCGATGAGGCGGCCAACGCCAGCCAGGAGGCCGGCGCGCCGGAAACCGCTGCCGTCGACGACGTGGCGGCCCAGCTGGCCGCCCTGGAAGCCAAGGCGCGCGAGCATTACGACCTGTATATGCGCGCCGTTGCCGAGGGCGAGAACATCCGCCGCCGGGCGCAGGAAGATGTCGCCAAGGCGCACAAGTTCGCCATCGAGAACTTCGCCGACAACCTGCTGCCGGTGATGGACAGCCTGCAGGCCGCGCTCGCCGACGGCTCGGGCGATATCGCCAAGCTGCGCGAAGGCGTCGAGCTGACCGCGCGCCAGCTGGCCGCCGCCTTTGAGCGCGGCAAGATCGTTGAACTCAACCCGGTGGGCGAGAAATTCGACCCGCACCGCCACCAGGCCATCTCGATGGTGCCGGCGGACCAGGAACCGAATACCGTGGTGACCGTGCTCCAGCGCGGCTACACCATTGCCGAGCGCGTGCTGCGGCCGGCTCTGGTGACGGTGGCGGCACCGAAATAAGGCCGCCTGGGGCGGCGGCGTGCCGTCCTGGATCGCGACCTGACGCCCGGTGCCGGCTGGCCCGGGCGTTTGTCATTCTGGAGCGAGCATGACCACTGAACCAGGCGCCGGCCCGGCGACACCCCCGGCCCCCCACCTCGACCACCGCGCCTTCGAGGCATTCGGCATGCGCGAGGTCGATGACGGCAGCGTCGACGCCGCCATCGCCGCTGCGGGCGATGCGCTGGTGTGCGTGTTCTTCTGGGGGGAGGACTGCTTCAACTGCGAGATGGCCAAGAAGGCCATGCTGGCCAACCCCGAACCGATCCGCGCGCTGGAACTGCGCTGGCTGCATGCCAACGTCTACGCGCATCCCGGGCTGGGCCGGCGCTTTGGCCTGCATGGCATCCCGGTGTTCATGTTCTTCCGGAACGGCAAGAAGCTGGGCCGCGCCACCGGCTGGCATGGCCACGGCCAGTTTGCCGCCGCGGTGGCCAATGCGCGGCTCAAGGCCAGCGGCAAGCCGCTGGCCGGCTGAGTGGGTTCAGCGGGTTCAGCGGGACAGCGAGTAGCCGATGCGGAACTGCCACGGCAGCTTGTGGTTGTAGTCCAGCAGGCTCTCGCCATAGCCGACGAAGTAGCCCGCCATCAGGTAGCCCGCGGTGCCGGGGATCAGCCGCGCCATCGGGTAGGTCAGCTGCGCGTCGACGCTGCCATACCACTTGCGCGTGCCCTTGCGCAGCGTGGCGGAGAACTCCCATGAGTCCGGGCGCCCGTAGGCAATGCCCAGGTCCATGAAGCCGCGGTAGTGGGCGATGTCGGGGTTTTCGCCCTTTTCCACGTAGGCATAGAGCTTGGGCGCGACACGCCAGTGCCAGTCGTTCTGGTCGCCGAAGTAGAAGGTCGGCTTGACGAAGACCGTATTGATGCTGCGCGAGTCGTCGCCGTCGCGGCCATTGGATTCATGCTCCAGGCCGGCCGCCAGCGACAGCCGGCTGATGGCATTGTTGCGCACGCCGGTATCCGACAGGTAATAGAACAGGCTGGGCCGGTAGTTGGTGTCGCGGAACGGCTTGGACTGCTCGGACAGGTCCCATAGCGAGAACTGGGTGTAGGCCACGTAGAGGTTGTCGAACAGACGCTTCGACGCCGGATCTTCGCCCTGGAACAGGCGGTACTTGAAGCTCAGCTGGAACTTGGCGTTGGCCCCGTCATGCGCGCCGACCATGAAATACATCGGGTCATGGAACGACAGCCGGGCGCTGTCGCGCAGGTCGGCCGGAGCGGGTGCGGCAGCGTCGGCGGTGGTGACCGGGGTCACCGGCACGGCGGCTTCGGTGGCCGGCTCCAAGCCGTTCGCTGCCAGCGCCTTGCCGGCAACCGGCGGCTCAGCGGTGGCGGATTCACCGGGCCGCGGCAGGCGGTTCAGCGTCACCAGCACCGGCGCGGCGTCGATGCCGGTGGCATCCAGCCGCACCTGGCCGCGCAGGGCCGGCGGCAGCGCCACCGTGTAGCGGATCGCGCGGTGCTCGCCGCGGCGCAGGTTGACCACGGCCGGGCCCGAGACCTCGCGCCACAGCACCAGCCGCACCGGCGCCTGCAGGTCGCCCGAGGCGGTCACTTCGAGCGTGTCGGGAATACGGTAGCGGCGCGTGGCGTCGTCGGCGCTGACCACCAGCGTCAGCGTCAGCGGCTGGTTGCCGTCGATCACGCGCGGCGGCTGCAACAGCGCCACGCCGGCGTGGCCGGCCAGGGGCCAGGCCAGCATCAGCGACAGGCAGAGCGGGGCAACGGCGCGGCCGGCGGGCGCGAGCCGGCGCCGGCGGGGGAGGGCAATACGGGACATGACTTGCGGGCACCGCGCCGCCATGTGACGGCAACGCGGCTGGGGAAAATTCAGACCCGCAAAGCCTACCACGCACCCATCTGAGGGGTGTGACGAATTGTACGCTGCACTTGATGCGTGACGCGTACCGGACTTAGCGGTTGGCGCGGCGCTTGACGCAATCGACGTAGTGGTCGCCGTCGGGCGGTTGGCCGGTGCGCTGTGCCTGCCACAGCATTTCGCCCAGGCATTCCATCACCTGGTGCTGCGCTTCGTGCGGGGAATCCAGCCTGCGTGCCAGCGCCTCATAGGCCTGGCGGATGCCGCGCGGCTGGTCGACCGAGACCTGCTCGGAGATCGACAGGTGCATCGACAGGTGCAGGAAGGGATTGGTCTGGCCTTGCTCGGGAGTGTAGTCCTGCGACAGCGCACCTTCGGTGTCGCGCAGCAGGCCGTGGTACTCGGGGTGCTCGCCGATCCAGTCGACGGCGATGGCTTCCAGCGGGGTCAGCACGCCGCCTGTGAGCTGCTTCTGCCAGGCATCGCAGAAGAACCGGCGGACTTCTTCTCGTGAGGGATTAAACATGGTGGCGACATTGTAAACGAGGGCCGCGGCCCGCGCTGGCGGCGCCGCTTGTTGCCGGCGGCGCCAAGTAGAATGCGGGATCGCCGACTTCCCGCCCGCCCGATGACCGCTTCCGCCCAAACCGCCACGGACCATGCCCGCGACAAGCTGGCCGGCGTGCTGCTGATCGCGCTGTCGGCCAGCGCCTTTGGCGCCATGGCGATCTTCGCGCGCTTTGCCTACGCGGCCGGCGCGGATGTCTACGGGCTGCTGCTGGTACGCTTCATGCTGGCCGCGGCGGCATTGGCCTGGGTGATGCGCACGCGCGGCATCGCCTTGCCGCCGTGGCGCCGCGTGCTGGCGCTGGCGGCGATGGGCGGCATCGGCTATGTCGGCCAGTCGTTCTGCTTCTTCAGCGCGCTCAACCATGCGCAGGCCAGCCTGGTGGCGCTGCTGCTGTATCTGTATCCGCTGTTCGTGACGATCCTGGCGACCATCTTCCTGAAGGAGCGGCTGACCACGGCCGCGGTGGTCGCGCTGGTGCTGTGCTCGGTGGGCGCCGGACTGACCGTCGGCGGCGGCGAGGGCACGCCGCTGGGGATCGCGCTGGGGCTGGCGGCGGCGGTGATCTACTCGGTCTATATCATCGTCGGCGCGCGCGTGACCGCCGGCATCAACCCGATCGCCACCACCACGGTGATCTGTACCGCGGCGGCGCTGGTCTACGGCGCCGTCGGCCTGCTGCGGATGGGGGCGGGCGCGCCGCCGCAGTTCCCGGCCACTGCCGGCGGCTGGCTGGCGCTGGCGGGCATCGCGCTACTGTCGACGGTGCTGGCAATCCTGACCTTCTTCGCCGGCCTGCAGCGGCTGGGCGCGGCGCAGGCGTCGATGCTGTCGACGCTGGAGCCGGTGGTCACGGTGCTGCTGGCGGCGTTTCTGCTGGGCGAGCATATCGGCACGGCGCAGGCCGTGGGCGGCGGGCTGATCCTGGCCGGCGTGCTGTGGCTGACCCGCCGGGGCAGTGCGCCGGCGCCGGCCCGCGCCGATATGCAAGGGAATTGAATGGGTTGCTCAAAGGCGCTGTCGTGGCGCGCACAAAGCGTTGGGTACAATCGCCCCTTCCCTCAAATCCCGTACAGGAAAGAAGCGCATGTCCCAGATCGACAACGCCGCGCTGGCGCAGCTGTTCACCGAAGCCCGCACGCACAACGTGTGGCAGGACCGCCACGTGGACGACGCCGTGCTGCACCAGATCTATGAAGCGATGAAGTTCGGCCCGACCGCTGCCAACAGCAGCCCGGCGCGCATCGTGTTCGTCAAGAGCGCCGCCGAGAAGGCGCGCCTGGTGGACTGCGTGTCGGCCGGCAACGCCGACAAGACCCGTTCGGCGCCGGTGACGGCCATCATCGCCTTCGACACCGCCTTCCACGACCAGCTGCCCAAGCTGTTCCCGCATGCCGACGCCCGCTCCTGGTACGCCGGCAACGACGAGAAGATCGCCCGCGACGCGCTGATGAACAGCTCGCTGCAAGGCGGCTACTTCATCCTGGCGGCGCGCGCGCTGGGCCTGGACTGCGGCCCGATGGGCGGCTTCGATGCCGACAAGGTCAACGCGGCCTTCTTCCCCGACGGCAAGTGGCAGGTCAACTTCCTGTGCAACCTGGGCTACGGCGAGGCCGACAAGCTGTTCCCGCGCGGCCCGCGCCTGTCGTTCGACGAAGCCTGCCGCATCGTCTGAACGCGCTGCGCACCAACGGTGCCTGAACAAAAAAAGCGACCCACTGTGGTCGCTTTTTTTTGCCTGGCACGCAGCGGCTTCAGGCCGTCCATTCCTGCACGGGATTGCAGGCCAGGTAGCGCCGGGGTTCGGCAATGCCAAGCCGCGCGCGGGCCGCGTCGATGGGTTCGTGCAGCAGTTTCTCGTAGTCTTCGCCCAACAGCCATCGGGCGCGCCGGCCGAGACGGTAGCCCTCCAGCACGGCCCGCGCAAAGGCCAGGCTGCCGCTCACGCGCAGGCTTTTCAGCGACGCCGCGATGGCGATGAAGGCCCAGCCCTTGCCGCCGGTCTGCGCATAGCTGAATGCCACCAGTGCGGCTTCGCCAAGGCTTTCATCGGCCCGGTAGCCGGTGAGCACATGCCAGATGTCGTGGATGTCGCGGGTACGCCGGCCGAACCACATGTAGGCGTCCTCGATCAACGGTTCCTGGTCCAGGTTCGAGACCTTGGCCAGCCCGTCAGCGCTGTAGCCGGTCTGTTCCAGGAACGCGCGATAGGCCGCGCCCACCGTGCCCGCTGCGAACCTGGCCACGTAGGCGGGATCGGACAGGCGCTCCGCCAGCTCGATGCGCTGGTAGACCATGCGCCGCCCGTCGGGCGTGTTCAGCAGCCGGTTGAAGTTGCGGGGCATGGACGGCCCGTTGAGCGCGCGCATGATGCGGAACACCTGCTCTGTGTCGTTGCCGTTCGCCATCAGCTTGCGAACGGCCTGGAACGCGGCGAAGACATTGTGCTTGTAGGGGTTGGAACCGGTGGTGGTGGCCATGGGCGGGGCTCCGTGGATCAGGCGACCTGCGCCTGGGCCGGCACGGGTACTTGCAGCCGGGCGGCTGCGTCGCGGACGAAATCGACGCTGGTGTCGATAGCGGTCACCGGCAGCATATGCCCGCCGCTGACCAATGTCAGCGTGGCGCCCGGAACCTTGGCGGCGAGCGCTTCGCCATGCTCGGCAAAATCCAGGATGCGGTCTTCGCGGCCGTAGAGGACACTGACCGGCACGCGCAGCGTGCCGTAGCGGTGCAGCAGCGCGGGCAGGCTCTGCGCGGCGCCGATCAGGTCTTCGGACGCGGCCAGGAAGTGGCGGGGCCGCAGCGCCAGCAGCCCGCCTCCGCGCGTCGGGAAGTCGTCCGGCACCGGGTCCGGGCCGAACACGATGTCCATCACGGCTTCGCGGCGCCGTATCGACATCGGCACCACCAGCGTCCATGCCATCAGCCGGCGCAGCCACGCGCTGGGCACGGTCATGGCCTGGAACACCGGCGAGATCGCCTTGGGCGGGTGCGTGAGCGGCGCGATCAGTGCCAGCCCGCCCACGCGCTCGGGGTGGTGGATGGCCAGTGCCAGCGCAATCGCCCCACCCAGCGAATGGCCCACCACCAGCGGACGCTCCAGGCCAAGCTTGTCGCACAGCGCGGCGAGCGCTGCGGCCTGCGCCGGCAGGTCCGCGGCGCTGCCTGGCGTGCGTATGGAGTGGCCCGCGCCGGGGCGGTCGACGGCGATCACGCGGAAGTGCTCGGCAAGCGGCCCGATCATGCCGTAGCCAAAATTCTCTAACTGGCCGGACAGTCCATGCACCAGCAGCACCGCCGGGCCCTGGCCGCGCTCCACCACGTGCAGCCGCGCGCCGGGCACGTCGACAAAGCGGCCGTGCGGCGGCATGGCGGCTTCGATGCGCCGGGCGGTGCGCCACGTGTACAGATAGAGCGACGCGCCCAGCACCAGGATCAGCCCGATCAGCACCGCGAAAACGGTCAGGACGATGGTCATGATTGCACCTCGCTGGCGGCAACGGCCGGCACCGTGTTGTTGTCGGTGGTGTCCTGGCCGTCCCGGTGCGCCCGGTGTGCCAGGGGAGAGGGAGGCGGGACATCGAACTGCAACACGCCGTCTGCGATGCGCCCGTGCCGGATCGTCAGCAGGTCTTTCAGGTAGTTCTGGTGCACGCGCCAGGGCTTGCGATGACCTTGCCGGGGCAGCACGGTGGCGGCACGCTGCACGTAGCCGGAGGTGAAATCCAGGAACGGGGTCGGCTCTACGTCAGCGGGGGCGCGCGGCACGGCAATGCGGCGGCCGTGGCGATCCATATGACGCAGCAGGCGGCAGACGTACTCGGCCGTGAGGTCGGCCTTGAGCGTCCACGAGGCATTGGTGTACCCGAAGGCCAGCACCAGGTTGGGCACATCGCTCAGCATCATCCCCTTGTAGGCCAGGCATTCGGCGGGGCGGCGCGGCTGGCCGTCCACGCTGAGCGCGATGTCGCCCAGCATGTTCAGCTTGAGGCCGGTGGCTACCACCACGACATCCGCAGCCAGCGTCTTGCCGCTGGCCAGCACGATGCCGTCCTCGGTGAACCGGTCGATGGTGTCGGTCACCACCGATGCGTGACCGTCGCGGATCGCGCGGAACAGGTCGCCGTCGGGCACCAGGCACAGGCGCTGGTCCCACGGCCGGTAGCGGGGCGTGAAGTGGGTGCCGACGTCATAGCCTGGCGCCAGTTGCGCTGCCGCCATTCCGATCAGGCGCTGCCTGACGCGATCCGGCCGGCGCCGCGCCAGCTGGAAGAACATCATGCCCAGCAGCACGTTCTTCCAGCGCGTGGCGGCGTAGGCCAGCCGCTCCGGCAGCACGCGGCGCAGCTTGTGGGCGATGGCGTCCTCGCCGGGGCGCGTCACGATATAGGTGGGAGAGCGCTGCAGCATCGTCACGTGCGCGGCGCTTTTCGCCATGGCCGGCACCAGCGTGACCGCCGTGGCGCCGCTGCCGATCACCACCACGCGCTTGCCGGCATAGTCGAGCGATTCGTTCCAGAACTGAGGATGCACCATGCTGCCGCGGAATTGCGCTTCGCCTGCAAATTCGGGCCGGTGGCCCTCGGCATAGCTGTAATAGCCTGCGCACACATAGAGCAAACGTGTGCGCAAGCGCAGACGGCTGTGGTCCGCCATGCGTTCGGCTTCGACCGTCCAGCAGGCTGCGGCGCTGTCCCATGCCGCGCTGACGACCTTGTGGCCGAAGCGGATATGTGACGTGATGCCGGCCTCTTCGGCGGTTTCGCGGATGTAGGCGCGAATCGACGGCCCGTCGGCGATGGCCTTGGCGCCGCGCCAGGGCTTGAAGCGGTAGCCCAGCGTGTACATGTCCGAATCCGAGCGGATGCCGGGGTAGCGGAACAGGTCCCAGGTGCCGCCCATGGCCTCGCGCGCCTCCAGGATGGCGTAGCGCTTGCCGGGGCAGCGCATTTGCAGCTGGCGCGCGGCGCCGATGCCGGACAGGCCGGCGCCTACGATCAGGACATCAAGGACTGCGTCATCGGGACTTGAGGCGGTCATGGGGGGATCCGGGCGAGTGGCGCTTCTGACAACATAGATTGTCAGAAGCGATCCGGCAAGGAATCTGACAATAGGGAATGTCATAATGGCGCGCATGACGACCGAGCTCACCCCCGCGCGCCGCTACCGTGGCGCCGAAGCCGAAGAACGACGTGCGCAACGCCGCGTGCAGCTGATTGCCGCGGCCGTGCAGGTCTACGGCGAGCGCGGCTACCAGAACGCCACCGTCAAGGCCGTGTGCGAGGCCGCGGGCCTGACCGAACGGTATTTCTATGAGTCGTTCGCCAACAGCGAGGCCTTGCTGCTGGCATCGTTTCAAACGGTGACCCACCGCTTGCTGCACACCCTCGCCCTGGCGGGCGAGGGGGCCGGAGGCGATGGTCAGCAACGCGCGCTGGCCATGCTGCGCGCCTATTTCGGGGCGCTGCAGCGCGAGCCGCGTTCAGCGCGGGTGTTCCTGGTGGAAATCCGCGGCGTCAGCAAGCTGGTCGACGGGGCGCTGGCGGATTCGCTGGATGAATTCGGCGGGCTGCTCGCGCAAGCGCTGCTGCCGCCGGGACGCAAGCTCGATCCGTTGCTGACGGCGGGGGTGGCGGGCGGGGTGGTCCACATCGCCCTGCGCTGGATCACGCACGGCTACGCGCCCGAGGTGGAGATGGTCGCGCGCACCGCGCTACAACTGGCCCTGGTGCTGGCGCACGAGCCGGACTAGGACCCCAGGCCCGGGTTACAGCTGCGGCGCCGGGGTCTTTTCCCTGAACTCGCATAGCGGCTCGATCACGCAGTGCCAGCACTCGGGCTTGCGCGCCTTGCAGACGTAGCGGCCGTGCAGGATCAGCCAGTGGTGGGCATCGTGCAGGAACTCATGCGGCACGCACTTGAGCAGCTTCTGCTCGACGATCTGCACGGTCTTGCCCGGCGCCAGCCCGGTGCGGTTCGCTACCCGGAAGATATGCGTGTCCACCGCGATGGTGGGCTCGCCGAACGCGGTGTTGAGCACCACGTTGGCGGTCTTGCGGCCCACGCCCGGCAGCGCCTCCAGCGCTTCGCGCTCGGGCGGAACCTTGCCGCCGTGGCGCTCGACCAGGATGCGGCAGGTTTCGATCACGTGCTTCGCCTTGGTCTTGTACAGACCGATGGTCTTGATGTACTCGCTGAGGCCGGCTTCGCCCAGGTCCAGCATCTGCCGCGGGGTATGCGCCACCGGGAACAGCCGCCGCGTGGCCTTGTTGACGCCGACGTCGGTCGCCTGCGCCGACAGCAGCACGGCGATCAGCAGCTCGAACGGCGAGCTGTATTCCAGTTCGGTGGCCGGGGCAGGGTTGGTTTCGCGCAGCGTCTCAAAGATGGCACGGCACTTGGCGGCGTTCATTGTTTTTCTTCCGGGTCGGTATTGGCGTTCTGGCCGGGTCCAGGCTTGGTAAGCCCCGCGCGCGCGCGCCGTGCTTCGGCGGCGTCGATCTGGGCCTGCACCGCAGCCGAGACGTTCTCCGTATTGCGCGGCTGCGCGGCCTGCTGCTTCTGACGGGCGCGTTCGATGGCGGCCTGGATGATGGCGCGCTTGCGTTCCTGCGCGGCGCGCTCGGCATCGTTTTCCGGCGCTTCGGCCTGCACCGCGGCCAGCTTGGCGGCGGCCTTGGCGGCCAGGCGCGCGTCGTTTTCCTCGCGCTCGCGCACCAGCCGCGCATTGCGCGCCAGGTAGCGCGCGTGCGCGGCATCGGCCTGCGCCTGCGACCACGCGGCCCAGCCGGTGCGCGCGCCGGTGACCGGGACCATGTCGATGCAGTCGACCGGGCAGGGCGCCACGCACAGGTCGCAGCCGGTGCACCAGTCAGGGATCACCGTATGCATCTGCTTGGCGGCGCCGGCAATCGCATCGACCGGGCAGGCCTGGATGCAAAGCGTGCAGCCGATGCAAAGGCTCTCGTCGATGCGGGCCACCGCGCGCGGCTGTTCGCTGCCGCGTTCCGGGTCCAGCGGCAGCGGTTCGGTGCCCAGCACCGCGGCCAGGCGCACAATCCCTTGCGCGCCGCCTGGCGGGCAGCGGTTGCAGGCGGCTTCGCCGCTGGCCATGGCTTCAGCGTAGGGGCGGCAGCCGTTGAAGCCGCATTTGGTGCACTGGGTCTGGGGCAGCAGCGCTTCGATGCGGTCGGCAAGGGATTTGACGGCGGGATTCACGACTACGGGCAGGAAATCAGGGGACAAAACAGGGACCAAGGCCGGATCAACGGTCAAGACACGAAATTTGCGGGGCACTGTGAGGGTTTGGCGACATAACAGCCGAACCCGGCGGCGGACAATAGGCCAGCGACCCTGCGGCACCGGGATCTCTGTGTACCCCTGCGAGCCATCGCGCCGCAAGGATTATCCCCGATTTCGCCGGCGGGCAGAAACGGCGATGATGCGCGCACCGCCGGATTGCCGCATTCCGGCCTATGCCATAATCCGCGCAACGATCGACCAGCCACCCCATGTCAACTGAGCCCAAGACCAAACGCGACCCGGAAGGGACGCGCCGACGCATCCTCGCTGCGGCCACCGAGGAATTCGCCAAGGGGGGGCTGGCCGGCGCCCGCGTCGACCAGATTGCCCGGCGCGCGGAAACCAATGAACGCATGCTGTACTACTACTACGGCAGCAAGGAAGGCCTGTTCCTGGCGGTGCTTGAGAAGCAATACGCCAATTTCCGCGCCGACGAGGAGCAGCTCCACCTGGTCGACGAAGACCCGGTCCAGGGCGTGCGCACGCTGGCGCGTTTCGTCTGGGACTGGTATTACGAGCACCCGGAGTTCATCCGCCTGGTCAACAGCGAGAACCTGCACGAGGCCCGGCACCTGAAGAAGTCGGCGCAGCTGCAGCAGCTGATCAACCCGGTGGTGGATGTGCTGGCCGACGTGATCCGGCGCGGGCAGGAACAAGGCGTGTTCCGCGACGATATCGACGTGCCGCAGTTCTACCTGACGATTTCCGCGCTGGGCTACTACGTGCTGTCCAACCGCTATACCATCAGCGCCGTGATCGGCCGCGACGTGGCCTCGCAGCAGGAGCATGAGCGCTTTGCCGAGCTGCACTCGGAAATGCTGCTCAGCTACCTGAAGAAGCACTGAGCATCCCGGCCCGGCCCCGCAAGAAGAAACGCCCGCAATCGCGGGCGTTTTCTTACCTGGTGGCCGAGGCCTGGTGGTACTTGCGGATAAAGTCGCGCAGCTGCGGGTAGATCTCTTCGCGCCAGCGCCGGCCCGAGAAGATGCCGTAGTGGCCGCAGTGCGCCGCGTTCAGGTGCTGCTTGCGGGTTTTCGGGATGCCGGCGCACAGGTCGTGCGCCGCGGCGGTCTGGCCCGCGCCCGAGATGTCGTCCAGCTCGCCCTCGACAGTCATCAGCGCGGTGCTCTTGATGTCCTGCGGCCGCACCGGATTGCCGTCGATGGCCCAGGTGCCGTTGGCCAGGCGGAATTCCTGGAACACCTCGCGGATGGTGTCGAGGTAGTACTCGGCGGCCATGTCGAGCACCGCGTTGTATTCATCGTAGAAGCGCACGTGGGCTTCGGCGTCATCCGCATCGCCCTCGACCAGGCTCAGGTAGAAGTCATAGTGCGAGGAAAGGTGCCGGTCCGGGTTCATCGCCACGAAACCGGCATGCTGCAAAAAGCCCGGGTAGACGCGGCGGCCGTGGCCGGGGTAGTTGGCCGGCACGGTGTAGATGACGTTGTTCTCGAACCACTCGAACGACTTGTTGGTCGCCAGCGAGTTGACCGCGGTGGGGCTCTTGCGGGCGTCGATCGGGCCGCCCATCATGGTCATGGTGCGCGGCGTCTTCTCGCCGGCCGAGGCCATCAGCGAGATCGCGGCCAGCACCGGCACGGTGGGCTGGCATACCGAGATCACATGCAGGTTCTCGGCGCCGATATGGCGGATGAATTCCTGGATGTAATAGATGTAGTCCGACAGGTGGAACGCGCCTTCCTCGACCGGCACCATGCGTGCGTCGATCCAGTCGGTGACGTAGACCTTGTGGTCCTGCAGCAGCGTGCGCACCGTGTCGCGCAGCAGCGTGGCATGGTGGCCCGACAGCGGCGCGGCCACCAGCACCACCGGCTCATCCTTGAGCAGCTTGATGGTTTCCGGGTCGTCGGCATAGCGCTTGAAGCGCACCAGCTTGCAGAACGGCTTCTCAAACACGGTCTGCTCGACGATGGGGATGTCGCGCCCGTTGGAGCGCACCGACTTGATGTCGAATGCCGGCTTTTCGTATTCCTTGCCGAGCCGGTACAGCAGTTCATAGCCGGCAGCCAGGCGGGGTGCGCCGGGAACCAGCGAGAGCGGGCTGAGGGGGTTGGTGAAGGTCTTGGCGGTCGCCTGGGCCCACGCGGTCAGCGGGTGCAGGATCGAGCGCTGGAACTCATGCAATTGGTAGAGCATGCCTTTTCTGCCTGGGTCTAGCTATGAGGTACGTACTACCAAGTACTAATGTACTGACAATACACCGGGGGATCGTGGCGCCGATTATGCCTTTAATCGAACGACCGTGCTAACGATCTTGCTCTGCAGCATATACCTTAAAGTACTTCCAATGCTGCGGAAAACAATAAGGCAAAAGGCTGATTTCTTGATGACATTGGGCCGATAAATCGCAAACAAATGCAAAAAGCGGCCGAAGCCGCTTTTTGTGCATTGCTTTGTGACGCTTGCGCCAGTCGCCATCCTGCTGCGGGTGGCGATGCCTGGGGCTCTTACATCACAGCTGCGATCGCATCGACGACGGCGTCGATGTTGCGGCTGTTCAGCGCGGCCACGCAGATGCGGCCGGTGCCGACGGCGTAGATGCCGTGCTCGTTGCGCAGGCGGTCCACCTGGGCCGAGGTCAGGCCCGAGTACGAGAACATGCCGCGCTGTGCCTTGACGAAGGAGAAGTCGCCCGGCACGCCCTTGGCGGCCAGCTTGTCCACCAGCGCATGACGCATCAGCTTGATGCGGTCGCGCATCTCGGCCAGTTCTTCTTCCCACATGGCGCGCAGTTCCGGGCTGTTCAGCACGGTGGCGACCACGGTGCCGCCGTGCGTCGGCGGGTTGGAGTAGTTGGTGCGGATCACGCGCTTGACCTGCGACATCACGCGCTGTGCTTCTTCCTTGCTGGTGGTGACGATCGACAGCGCGCCCACGCGCTCGCCGTACAGCGAGAAGCTCTTCGAGAACGAGCTCGACACGAAGAAGGGCAGGCCGGAGTCCGCGAACAGGCGCACGGCGGCGCCGTCCGGGTCGATGCCGTCGGCAAAGCCCTGGTAGGCCATATCCAGGAACGGGATCAGGTTGCGTTCCTTGACCAGTTCCACCACCTGCTTCCACTGCTCGGGCGACAGGTCCACGCCGGTCGGGTTGTGGCAGCATGCGTGCAGCACGACGATGGTGTTGGCCGGGAACGACTTCAGCGATTCCACCATGCCGGCAAAGTTCAGGCCGTGGCTGGGGGCGTCGTAGTAGGCATAGTTGACCACCGGGAAGCCGGCGGATTCGAACAGTGCGCGGTGGTTTTCCCAGCTCGGGTCGCTGATGGCGACCTTGGCGTCCGGATACAGGCGCTTCAGGAAGTCGGCGCCGATCTTCAGCGCGCCGGTGCCGCCGAGTGCCTGGGCCGTCACCACGCGGCCTTCCGTGATCAGCGGCGATTCCTTGCCGAACAGCAGCGTCTGCACGGCCTGGTCATAGGCGGCGATGCCTTCGATCGGCAGGTAGCCACGCGGCGTGGCGGTGGTCAGGCGTGCCTTTTCTGCCTCCTGGACGGCGCGCAGCAGGGGGATTTTCCCTTCGTCGGTGAAGTACACGCCAACGCCCAGGTTGACCTTGGTCGGGCGGGTATCGGCATTGAAGGCTTCGTTGAGGCCCAGGATCGGGTCGCGCGGGGCCATCTCGACGGCAGAAAACAAACTCATTTGGAATCTCGTGGTCGGCTATGTAAGAAAACGGGAAGGCGTAGAATGCTTCGGACTGCGCTGGGGGCTGACAGGCCCCCGTGACGCTTCCGGCTTGAAGCGGGGGCTGGCAACCCCAAGATTCTAGCGTATTCGCCCCGTATTCCTGAGGTATTTCCCTAATTCCGCCCGTAAATTCGCCCCCTATGTCGAACCTTGCAGAAGCCGCGCCGGCCCTGGACGAAGACAAATTCGTCACATTCCCCGGCTCCCCGTTCCAGCTCTACCAGCCGTTCCCGCCCGCCGGCGACCAGCCGGAGGCCATCCGGCAACTGGTGGAGGGGGTCGAGGACGGCCTGTCGTTCCAGACGCTGCTGGGGGTGACGGGTTCGGGCAAGACCTTCACCATGGCCAATGTGATCGCCCGGATGGGACGGCCGGCGATCGTGTTCGCGCCCAACAAGACGCTGGCGGCCCAGCTCTACGCCGAGTTCCGCGAGTTCTTCCCGCGTAACGCGGTCGAGTACTTCGTCAGCTACTACGACTACTACCAGCCCGAGGCCTACGTCCCGCAGCGCGACCTGTTTATCGAGAAGGACTCGTCGATCAACGAGCATATCGAGCAGATGCGGCTGTCGGCGACCAAGAGCCTGCTGGAGCGCCGCGACACGATCATCGTGGCGACCGTCTCTGCGATCTATGGTATCGGCAACCCGACCGAATACCACCAGATGATTCTCACACTGCGTGCCGGCGACAAGATCAGCCAGCGTGACGTGATCGCGCGCCTGATCGCGATGCAGTACACCCGCAACGAGACCGACTTCCAGCGCGGCACCTTCCGCGTGCGCGGCGACACCATCGACATCTTCCCGGCAGAACACGCCGAGATGGCGGTGCGGCTGGAGATGTTCGACGACGAGGTGGAGTCGCTGCAGTTCTTCGACCCGCTGACTGGCCGCGTGCGCCAGAAG
Organism: Cupriavidus sp. FW305-46; assembly: GCF_058787075.1. Taxonomy (NCBI): domain Bacteria; kingdom Pseudomonadati; phylum Pseudomonadota; class Betaproteobacteria; order Burkholderiales; family Burkholderiaceae; genus Cupriavidus; species Cupriavidus sp. FW305-46. The sequence goes on along the minus strand of NZ_JBYSZI010000051.1, from coordinate 22,356 downwards.
ATCCCGCGCTTCACGGTCTACCCGTCGAGCCACTATGTGACCCCGCGCGAGACCGTGCTGCGCGCGATCGAGGCGATCAAGTCGGAGCTGCGCGAGCGGCTGGAGTTCTTCCACAAGGAAAACCGGCTGGTGGAGGCGCAACGGCTCGAGCAGCGCACCCGCTTCGACCTGGAAATGCTGTCCGAACTGGGCTTCTGCAAGGGCATCGAGAACTATTCGCGGCACCTGTCCGGTGCACGCCCCGGCGATCCGCCGCCGACGCTGGTCGACTACCTGCCGCCCGACGCGCTGATGTTCCTGGACGAGTCGCACGTGCTGATCGGCCAGCTCAACGGCATGTACAACGGCGACCGCGCGCGCAAGACCACGCTGGTGGAGTACGGCTTCCGGCTGCCCTCGGCGCTGGACAACCGGCCGCTGAAGTTCGACGAGTTCGAGCGCAAGATGCGCCAGGTGATGTTTGTTTCGGCCACGCCGGCGCAGTTCGAGCAGGACAATGCCGGGCAGGTGGTGGAGCAGGTGGTGCGTCCGACCGGGCTGGTCGATCCCATCATCATGGTGCGCCCGGCGACCACGCAGGTGGATGACCTGCTGTCGGAAATCCACGCCCGCGTGGAGGTTGGCGAACGCGTGCTGGTGACCACGCTGACCAAGCGCATGGCCGAGCAGCTGACCGAGTTCCTGTCCGAGAACGGCGTCAAGGTGCGCTACCTGCACTCGGACATCGACACCGTCGAGCGCGTGGAGATCATCCGCGACCTGCGCCTGGGCACCTTCGACGTGCTGGTGGGCATCAACCTGCTGCGCGAAGGCCTGGATATTCCCGAGGTGTCGCTGGTGGCGATCCTCGATGCGGACAAGGAAGGCTTCCTGCGCGCCGAGCGCTCGCTGATCCAGACCATCGGGCGCGCCGCGCGCAACGTCAACGGTACCGCGATCCTGTACGCGGACCGCATGACCGAGTCGATGAAGAAGGCCATTGGCGAGACCGAGCGCCGCCGCGCCAAGCAGATCGCCTTCAACGAGGCCAACGGCATCACGCCGCGCGGCGTGGTCAAGCGCATCAAGGACATCATCGACGGCGTCTACAGCGTCAACGATGCCAGGGCCGAGCTGCTGGCGGCGCAGGAGCAGGCCCGCTACGAGGACATGAGCGAGAAGCAGGTCTCCAAGGAAATCAAGCGTTTGGAGAAGCTCATGCTCGACCACGCCCGCAACCTGGAGTTCGAGCAGGCGGCGCAGGTGCGCGACCAGCTGGCCAAGCTCAAGGCGCAGGTGTTCGGCGCCAGCGGAGAGAGCGCGCTGCCGCCTGCCTGATACGCCGCACCGCCACGCGCGCTTCGCCTATAGTGAAATTCGCGGCGGCGCCGGTCATGAAGGGTGAAAGCGCGAAGGCTGCCGCGAAGGAGGCAAGATGGAACGCCAGTTTGAATACGGCGGCTACGCGGTCGTGGTCAGCGCGGTCCCCAATGCCGCCGGCGGGTTTGCGGCGCAGATGCGCATCGCCGATGCCTTCGGCGAGCCTTCCGGCCCCAGCTACGAGGCGATTGCGGGCGACGCGCCCACGCCCGAAGGGGCCATCGCCCTGGCGGAGGCCGGCGCCATGCGCGCGATCGACGCCGGCGAGGTCAACTAGCCAGGTATCCCCCATTTTCCGTGGAGAACCACAATGACCGATATCGGTGAATGGAAGAAGAAGGTCTATGAAACCCACGAAGTGCAGGTCCAGGTCAAACAGCGCTCACAGAGCGAATGGTCCTACACCGTGCGCGTCTGCCGCCCCGGTACCAATATTCGCGCCGCCGGCACGCTGACCGAGACCTCGCGCATCACCGAGCACTACAAATCGCGCGAGGCCGCGGAAGTGGCCGGGTTTGCGCACGGCGAGCGGCTGGCCAAGCAGCTGGCCTGAAGGGCTGCGGGTAGAATTGCGGCTGTCCGGCCGGCGGCCCTCCCGTGTGCCGCTGCGCCCGCCGTTCCACTCCCGCCTAGCCGTGATCCGATGAAGACATACGCCATCCTGATGTGTTGCATGGGAAACATCTGCCGTTCCCCGACGGCGGAGGGCGTGCTGCGCGCCAAGCTGGCTGCGGCGGGGCTGGACGCGCTGGTGGAACTGGATTCGGCGGGCACGCATGAATACCACCTGGGCCGCGCACCCGATGCCCGCACCCAGCGCCACGCGCTGCAGCGCGGCTATGACCTGTCCGCGCTGCGCGCGCGCAAGGTCGGCCTGCCTGACTTCGACCGCTTCGACCTGATCCTGGCGATGGACCGCGAGAACCTGGCCGGCCTGGCGCGGCTGCGCCCCGATGCTGGCGCCAAGCTGCGCCTGCTGATGAGCTTCGCCACCCGCCACGACGCCGACGAGGTGCCGGACCCCTACTACGGCGAAGGCGATGGCTTCGAGCGCGTGCTCGACTACATCGAAGATGCCTGCGACGGCCTGGTGGCCGAGTTGCGCCAGCGCCTGCAAGGCAACGCCGGCTGATCCCGGCGCCCGCTCCGTCGTCCTTTCTGCGGCCCGCGCCGCGACGCTACCAGCGCCGCGGCCGGCGGCCCGATCCCACGAGAATCCATGCTTCACAAACTGTTCCGCAAATGGCGCGAATCGCGCAATGCCAGCCTGCAGCTCGACGCCATCTTGGCCGCTGCCGATCCTGAGGCGCCGCTGGCCGAGCGCAACGGCTGGCTGATCGAGCTGGGCTTCTGGATCCGCCGCGATGGCGGGCTGGGTGCCGATGCTGACAGCCAGGAACCTGGCACGGACCGCCGCCACCCCGAGCATGTGCGGCTGCGCTACCTGCTGCAGGTGCTGGAGCGGCATCCCGACTGGGCCGGGCGTTTTGCCCTGACGGTGCGCAGCCTGGTGCGCGAGAACGACCCCACCGGACTGTTCTGCGATACCGGCGTGGCCCTGCACCCGGGCTTCGTCAGCGAGATGGTGGGCCGGCTGCAGAACCGCTTCCTGCCGCCGCCGCCCAACCGCAGCGACATGGCGGGGCTGTTTGCGCTGGTGTTCGTCGGGGATGAGGACGCGGAGTGGGTCGAAGCCATCGACGACGGGCTGCTGGCGCGGCTGGCGCGCGTGCTGCAGGCCGGCAGCGCCGGGGGCGAAGCGGCGGGCATGGCGCACTATCGCGATGCGCTGGGCCAGACGCTGGCCACCAGCATCGCGGTGCTGGTCAGTCAGGTGCGCGCCACCGGCCTGAGCCAGGCGATCCGTTCGCGCCTGGCCGGGCGCGTGGCAGAGACACCGTTCTTCCGCCTGGACGAGGCCATCCAGGCCTTGTGTGAAGAGGGCCTGCGCCATGACGACAACAGCTTCGGCCACCGCCTGAACTACTTCCGCGCGCTGCTGGACGGCTGCCATGCCGCGATCCGCCAGGTGTATGAGGACCTGGAAGACAATGGCGTGTCGGTCGAGGTGGTGTTCCAGATCGAGCGCATGAAGGTGCAGCTCAGCCGCATCGAGCTGCTGCTGGCGGCCTGGGTCGAACCCCACCGGCCCGGCATGCATGCGCACCTGGTGGCGGAGCTGATCCGATCGACCCAGGCCCGGCGCAGCATCTCGCACCTGGCCGGCACTTCGTTCGCGCAGCTGGCGCGCAAGGTGGTGGAGCGCTCGGCCGAGACCGGCGAGCACTACATCACGCGCGACCGCAAGGAATACGCCGAGCTGGTGCGCGCCGCGGCCGGCGGCGGCCTGGTCTCGGTCGCCACCGTGTACCTGAAGTTCCTGATCTACGGCCTGCACCTGGACAAGTTCAGTGAGGGGCTGCTGGCCTCGCTCAACTACGCCGGCAGCTTCCTGGCCATCCACTTTGCGCACTTCACGCTGGCGACCAAGCAGCCGGCCATGACCGGGCCGGCGCTGGCGCACCGGCTGGACGGGGCCGGGCGGCCGGAGGGGCGCGAGATATTTGTCGACGACACCATTGCCATGATCCGCTCCAACGCGGCGGCGATCGTCGGCAACCTCGCGGTGGTGTTCCCGGTGGCGCTGGGGATGCAGTGGCTGGCGCACAAGCTGCTGGGCACCAACCTGATCACGCCGGCCAAGGCGATTGCCACCATCGAGTCGTTCTCGATCCTGGGCCCGACGCCGCTCTATGCCGCCTTCACCGGCGTGCTGCTGTGGCTGTCCAGCCTGATTGCCGGCTGGGCCGACAACTGGTTCGCGCTGCATCGCGTGCATGACGTGATGGCCTACAACCGGCGCCTCCAGTACGTGCTGGGTGCGCGCGGCGCCACCCGGCTGGCGGATTTCTGGAAGCGCAACCTGTCGGGCATAGCCGCCAACGTGTCGCTGGGCCTGCTGCTGGGGCTGGGGCCGGAAATCCTGAGCTTCTTCGGGCCGCATATGGAAGTGCGCCATGTGACGCTGTCGACCGGCTCGGTCGGCACCGCGCTCGGCGTGCTGGGGTTGGACGCACTGCGCATGCCGGCGCTGTGGCTGGCGGTGGCGGGCATTGCGCTGATGGGGATGCTGAACGTGGCAGTGAGCTTCGCGCTGGCGTTCAATATGGCGCTGCGGTCACGCAACCTGCGGCGCGTGGACCGCGCCGAACTGAGCGCGGCCGTGCGGCGGCGCATCCTGAAGCACCCGTTGTCGCTGGTGACGCCGCCGCGCGCGGCAGGCCCGGAGACGGCCGCGCGCGGGCGCGAAGCGTGATCGGGGCGTGGTGCGCTGCGGCAGGGGTAGTTGACTGAATTAGTCGGGTACCTTTATACTTGACGGAAACGATCAAGTATTAGCTTCACCCCCAGAGCCCTGCACCATGAGACTGACCACCAAAGGCCGCTTCGCGGTCACTGCGATGATCGACCTGGCCATGCGCCAGGACCAGGGACCGGTCACGCTCGCCGGCATCAGCCAGCGGCAAAAGATCTCGTTGTCCTACCTGGAGCAGCTGTTTGGCAAGCTGCGCCGGCACGAGATTGTTGAAAGCGTGCGCGGCCCGGGCGGCGGCTACAGTCTGGCGCGCAAGGCCGAAGACGTCACCGTGGCGGACATCATCATCGCCGTGGACGAGCCCCTGGATGCCACCCAGTGCGGGGGCAAGGGCAATTGTAACGGAGATGACGGCTCCGGGCGCTGCATGACCCACGAACTGTGGGCGACGCTGAACCAGAAGATGGTCGAGTACCTCGACTCCGTTTCCCTCAAGAACCTGGTGGACCAGCAACGCGAGCGCCAGCCTGCCGTGCTGCACGACATGCGCGAAGACGCCGCGCAGCCGGTCGCGGCCGCTGCGCGCGGCAAGGCCGACAAGCAGGAAAAGCCGGTCCGGGCCAGAATGGTGAATTCAGTTTTCAGCCTGGCGCAGTCCTGAGCGCGCCCAGGCAACGACAGCAAAACAGCGATCAGCGGTCCCTAACAAGGCAGTCATAACGATGAGCACCCCACATTTCCCCATCTACATGGATTACTCGGCCACCACGCCGGTGGACCCGCGCGTGGCGGACAAGATGATTCCGTACCTGCGCGAGCAGTTCGGCAACCCCGCCTCGCGCAGCCACGCGTACGGCTGGGAAGCGGAGCGCGCGGTGGAAGAAGCACGTGAGCAGGTGGCCGCACTGGTCGGCGCCGACCCGCGCGAGATCGTGTGGACCTCGGGTGCAACCGAATCGAACAACCTGGCGATCAAGGGCGCCGCGAACTTCTATTCGGGCAAGGGCAAGCACATCATCACCCTGAAGACCGAGCACAAGGCCGTGCTCGACACCACGCGCGAGCTGGAGCGCCAGGGCTTTGAAGTGACCTACCTGGACGTGAAGGAAAACGGCCTGCTCGACATGGAAGTGTTCAAGCAGGCGCTGCGCCCGGACACCATCCTGGTCTCGGTGATGCTGGTCAACAACGAGATCGGCGTGATCCAGGACGTCGCGCAGATCGGCGAGATCTGCCGCGAGAAGGGCATCATCTTCCATTGCGACGCCGCGCAGGCGACCGGCAAGGTGGCGATCGACCTGGGCAAGCTGAAGTGCGACCTGATGTCGTTCTCGGCCCACAAGACCTACGGCCCCAAGGGCATCGGCGCGCTGTACGTGCGCCGCAAGCCGCGCGTGCGCATCGAGGCGCAGATGCACGGCGGCGGCCATGAGCGCGGCATGCGCTCGGGGACGCTGGCCACGCACCAGATCGTCGGCATGGGCGAAGCCTTCCGCATCGCCCGCGAAGAGATGGCGACCGAGAACGAACGCATCCGCATGCTGCGCGACCGCCTGTGGAACGGCCTGTCGGACATGGAAGAGGTCTACCTGAACGGCGACCTGGAACAGCGCGTGCCGCACAACCTGAATGTCAGCTTCAACTTCGTCGAAGGCGAATCGCTGATCATGGCGATCAAGGACGTGGCGGTGTCGTCGGGTTCGGCCTGCACCTCGGCCTCGCTGGAGCCGTCGTATGTGCTGCGCGCGCTGGGCCGCAACGACGAACTGGCCCACAGCTCGATCCGCTTCACGGTGGGCCGCTTCACCACCGAGCAGGAGATCGACTACACCATCGAACTGCTCAAGAGCAAGATCGGCAAGCTGCGCGACCTGTCGCCGCTGTGGGAAATGTTCAAGGACGGCGTCGATTTGAATTCGATCCAGTGGGCCGCGCACTGACGCGCCCGCACAGATCATCAGAACAAAAAGCAATACCCCCGCAAAGATACGCAAGAGGTAAGCAAAATGTCATACAGCACCAAGGTTCTCGACCACTATGAAAACCCCCGCAACGTCGGTTCGTTCGATAAGAACGACGATGCGGTCGGCACCGGCATGGTCGGTGCGCCGGCCTGCGGCGACGTGATGAAGCTGCAGATCAAGGTCAACGAGGCGGGCGTGATCGAAGACGCCAAGTTCAAGACCTACGGCTGCGGCTCGGCCATTGCCTCGTCCTCGCTCGTGACCGAGTGGGTCAAGGGCAAGACCGTGGACCAGGCGCTGGAGATCAAGAACACCCAGATCGCCGAAGAACTGGCGCTGCCGCCGGTGAAGATCCACTGCTCGATCCTGGCCGAAGACGCGATCAAGGCCGCCGTCGAAGACTACAAGAAGAAGCACGGCGCCGAGCAGAAGGCTGCCTGATTCTGTCGCACTGACCACGGCATCGACGAAGGAAGACGCAACGATGATCACCATGACCGAGAAGGCGGCCAAGCATGTGGCCCGCTACCTGGAGCGCCGCGGCAAGGGCGTGGGCCTGCGCCTGGGCGTGAAGACCACCGGCTGCTCGGGCCTGGCCTACAAGCTGGAATACGTCGACGAGCTGCTGCCGGAAGACGCGGTGTTCGAATCGCACGGCATCAAGGTCATCGTCGACGCCAAGAGCCTGCCGTATATCGACGGCACCGAACTCGACTACGCACGTGAAGGGTTGAACGAAGGTTTCCGCTTCAACAACCCTAACGTCAAGGACGAGTGCGGCTGCGGCGAGTCCTTCACGGTCTGAGGCGCGCCAGCGCAAGCAAGCCCCGGTGGAGCGCAGCATCGTCGGGTTCCGCCGGGACGAGGAAGGCCACTGGGTGGCCGAACTCGAATGCGGGCACGGCCAGCATATGCGGCACGACCCGCCATGGCAGTCGCGGCCATGGACGCAAAGCGAGCAGGGCCGCGCCGGCATGATCGGCATGCGGGTGAACTGCCTGAAGTGCGACCGCAACGAACCGCCGGCCGAGTGGGCACGCAAGCCCGCCTGAGCGGCACCGTGGCGGCAATGGACAAAGGGGCGGCGCGGCCGCTCTTTTTTCTTGGGGAAGCAGTTGAAAGACGATTTTTTTGCGCTGTTCGGCCTGCCGGCGCAGTACGGCGTCGATGAAGCCGCGCTGGATGCGGCGTACCGCACCGTGCAGTCGCAGGCGCATCCGGACCGCTTTGCCAAGGCGGGCGACGCCGAACGCCGCGTGGCCATGCAATGGGCCGCGCATGCCAATGAAGCCTACCGTACGCTGCGCCAGCCGTTGCGGCGCGCGACCTACCTGCTGAAGCTGCGCGGCGTCGATGTGCAGGCCGAGAACAACACGGCCATGACGCCGGCCTTCCTGATGCAGCAGATGGAATGGCGCGAAGCGCTGCAGGAAGCGGTGGAAGAGCGCGCAGTGGACCGGCTCGATGCGCTGCTGCGCGAGCTGCGCCAGGAAAAGCGCGAGCGCCACGAAGCACTGGGCGCGTTGCTGGATTCCGGCGACAACGAGGCGGCTGGCGGCGCGGTGCGGCAACTGATGTTTATCGAGAAGATCGAGCACGATACCAGCGAGGCCATCGACCGGCTGGAACACTGACCGGCACGTTTGCCGGGGCCGTGACACAATGGCGCCCGGCGCGAAAACCGCTCCCCAATGCCACCCGCATGGCGGTTTCCACTGCCGCACAAGACAGCAAAGAAATACCATGGCACTGCTCCAGATTTCCGAACCCGGCATGTCGCCGGCGCCCCACCAACGCCGCCTGGCCGTCGGCATCGACCTCGGCACCACCAATTCGCTGGTGGCCGCGGTGCGCAGCAGCATTCCCGAAGTGCTGGGCGACGAGCGCGGCCGCGCGCTGCTGCCCTCGGTCGTGCGCTACCTGCCGGACCGTACCGCCCATATCGGCTACCGGGCCCAGGAAGAAGCGGTGCGCGACCCCAAGAACACCATCGTCTCGGTCAAGCGCTTCATGGGCCGCGGCCTGCGCGACGTGGCCAATATCGAGCACAGCCCGTATGACTTTGTCGACGCGCCGGGCATGCTGCAGATCAAGACCGCCGCCGGCGTAAAGAGCCCGGTGGAGATCTCGGCCGAGATCCTGGCCACGCTGCGCCAGCGCGCTGAAGACACGCTGGGCGACGACCTGGTCGGCGCCGTCATCACGGTGCCGGCCTACTTCGACGAGGCCCAGCGCCAGGCGACCAAGGACGCCGCGCGCCTGGCCGGCCTGGAAGTGCTGCGCCTGCTCAACGAGCCCACTGCCGCGGCCATTGCCTACGGCCTGGACAATGCCTCGGAAGGCATCTACGCGGTCTACGACCTGGGCGGCGGCACCTTCGATATCTCGGTGCTCAAGCTGACGCAGGGCGTGTTTGAAGTGATGGCCACGGGCGGCGACTCGGCCCTCGGCGGCGATGACTTCGACCAGCGCCTGCTGTGCTGGATCGTCGAGCAGGCCAGCCTGCAGCCGCTATCGGCGCAGGACATGCGCCTGCTGATGGTGCGGGCGCGCGCGGCCAAGGAAGCGCTGTCGGAAAGCGACAGCACCGTGATCGACGCCGTGCTGGAGTCCGGCGAGATCGTCCACCTGACGCTGACTGTCGAGATCTTCGACCAGGTCACCGCGCACCTGGTGCAGAAGACCCTGGCGCCGGTGCGCAAGGCGCTGCGCGACGCGGGCGTCGCGCCCGACGAGGTCAAGGGCGTGGTGCTGGTGGGCGGCGCCACGCGCATGCCGTCGATCCGCAAGGCCGTGGGCGACTACTTCGGCCAGACCCCGCTGACCAACCTCGATCCGGACCGCGTGGTGGCGCTGGGCGCCGCGATGCAGGCCAACCTGCTGGCCGGCAACCATGCCCCGGGCGAAGACTGGCTGCTGCTCGACGTGATCCCGCTGTCGCTGGGCGTCGAGACCATGGGCGGCCTGGTCGAGAAGATCATCCCGCGCAACAGCACCATCCCGGTGGCGCGCGCGCAGGAATTCACCACCTTCAAGGATGGCCAGACCGCGATGGCGATCCACGTGCTGCAGGGCGAGCGCGAGCTGGCCAGCGACTGCCGCTCGCTGGCGCGCTTCGAGCTGCGCGGCATCCCGCCGATGGTGGCGGGCGCGGCGCGCATCCGCGTGACCTACCAGGTCGATGCAGACGGGCTGCTGTCGGTGACCGCGCGCGAAACGCATTCGGGCGTGGAAGCCGCGGTCACGGTCAAGCCGTCGTACGGCCTGGCCGACGACGATATCGCGCGCATGCTGCAGGAAAGCTTCCGCGAAGCCGAGCACGACATGAAGAGCCGCGCGCTGGCCGAAGAGCGCGTGGAAGCCGACCGGCTGGTCGAGGCCACGCAGCGCGCGCTGGAAACCGATGGCGACCTGCTGTCGGCGGAAGAGCGCACCGCGGTCGAGGCGCTGATGGCTACGGTGCGCGAGATCGCCTCCGGCGAAGACCACCACGCCATCCACGCCGCGGTGGAGAAGCTGTCGCACGGTACCGACGAATTCGCCGCCCGCCGCATGGACCGTTCGATCAAGAGCGCGCTGGCCGGGCGCAAGGTGCAGGAGCTGGGCTGATCACCGGGCCCGCACCGACATACAGACATCAGGACACCACATGCCACAGATCGTTGTTTTGCCCCACGTTGAATATTGCCCGGAAGGGACGGTGATCGAAGCCGAGAAGGGCGTCAGCGTCTGCGACGCGCTGCTCTCGCACGGCATCGAGATCGAGCATGCGTGCGAGAAGTCGTGCGCCTGCACCACCTGCCACGTGATCGTGCGCGAGGGCTTCAATTCGCTCAACGAGGCCGAGGAGAAGGAAGAAGACCTGCTCGACAAGGCCTGGGGGCTGGAGCCGAATTCGCGGCTGTCGTGCCAGGCCATCGTCGATGATGAAGACCTGACCATCGAGATCCCGAAGTACACCATCAACCACGCCAAGGAAGGCCACTGAGCGGCCGGCAAATCTCAGCGGAGAACAATCCCATGAAGTGGACCGATACCTACGCCATTGCCGAAGCGCTGTATGACAAGTTCCCGGATGTCGATCCGGCGGGCGTGCGCTTCACTGACCTGCGCCGCTGGGTGCTGGAGCTCGACGGCTTTGCCGACGCGCCCGAGCGCTCGGGCGAGAAGATCCTGGAGGCGATCCAGCAGGCCTGGATCCAGGAAGCCGAATAAGCGACGCAGTATCGGGATGACGACAAAAGGCCGGCAAATTGCCGGCCTTTTGCTTTGCCGCTGCGCGGGAGCCGGATCAGCCCCGCATCAGCGCGCCGTTCTCCAGGTGCACGCGCTCGCCTGGCTGCACGGCGGGGTCTTTCTCGTAGGTGAAGGTGCGGTGGCTGCCGTCATCCATGCGCACGCGCACTTCATAGTGCGTGTCCTTGCTGACGGTCTTCTCGATCTGGTTGCCCGCCACGCCGCCACCCACGGCACCCACCACGGTGCCGACGATGCGGCCATTGCCCTTGCCGACCTGGTTGCCCAGCAGCCCACCCACCACCGCGCCGCCGAGCGCGCCCAGGCCGCTGGTGTTGGGCTTCTGGGTCTGGATCGGGGTCACCGAGACGATACGGCCGGCGTAGGGGCTGCCCTTGGCAGCGTGGCGCTCGGTGTCGGCACGCTGGCTGGCGCGCGGCTCGCTGTCGCGCTGCGCGGCCTGGCGTGCCGGGGCGGTGCGTGGCGCGGCTTGCGAGGAACCGGCGGCATCCTGGCCGGCCGGGCGCTGCTGGCCGTCGTTGTAGACCGGCGGCCGGGTGGTGCTGCCCGGGGCGGGCGCTGCCGTGACCGGCAGCGGCCCTTGCGGGTCTGCCTGCGCACCGGCCTGCGCCGGCAGGTCAGGGCTGGCCTTGCCGATCGGCAGCACGCCAGTGACGGCGGCGACCGCGGTCAGGCTGGCGATCACCACGGCGACGGCTGCCGCACCGACGAGCGGATGCAGCCGGCGTTGCGGCGGCAGCGGGGCAGGGGTGTTGTCGTTCGGGGTGGCTTGGCTTTGCATTGCTATGGTTCCGGTGCGGCGAAGGCCGCGTTGGGATGGAACCAGTGTGGCCGAAGCGGGTGGGGTTTTCCGTTTGTTTTTGTAAATATATGTAGGCGGAAAATATCTTTTATATCAATGCCTTATGGTTGGTTGGGGCGCATATCACGGGGCCAGGCTGTAACATTCGGCGGCTTGGCATGACATTGGCGGCGCCCCAAGGAAAAAGCCCCACCGATTCGGTGGGGCTTCATCTTGCCAAAGCGCTTGCTCAATCTTCCCGGCGCAGGTGCGGGAACAGGATGACGTCGCGGATATTCGGGCTATCCGTCAGCAGCATCACCAGGCGGTCGATGCCGATGCCGCAGCCGCCCGTCGGGGGCATGCCGTATTCCAGCGCGCGGATGTAGTCGGCGTCGAAGTACATGGCTTCTTCATCGCCGGCGTCCTTCTGTTCGACCTGCTTGCGGAAGCGGTCGGCCTGGTCCTCGGCATCGTTCAGCTCCGAGAAGCCGTTGGCGATCTCGCGGCCGGTGATGAACAGTTCGAAGCGCTCGGTGATGCCAGGCACCGTGTCCGAGGCGCGTGCCAGCGGCGAGACCTCGACCGGGTAGTCGACGATAAAGGTCGGCTCCCACAGCTGGCTTTCCGCGGTTTCCTCGAACAGCACCAGTTGCAGCGTGCCCAGGCCGGCGTTGAGGAACTGCGGCGCGTTGGTGTTGACGCCGAACTTCTTCAGCTCGGTGCGCAGGAACCCGGCATCGGCCAGTTGCGCATCGGTGTACTGCGGTGCGAACTTCTGGATCGCCTGGCAGATCGTCAGCCGATGGAACGGCTTGGACAGGTCCAGCTCGCGGTCCTGGTAGGTCAGCACGGCACTGCCGCGCGCATCGATCGCGGCCTTGCGGATCAGGTCCTCGGTGAAGTCCATCAGCCAGCGGTAGTCCGTGTAGGCCGCGTAGAACTCCATCATGGTGAACTCGGGGTTGTGGCGCGGGCTCACCCCTTCGTTGCGGAAGTTGCGGTTGATCTCGAACACGCGCTCGAAGCCGCCGACGATCAGGCGCTTCAGGTACAGCTCGGGCGCGATGCGCATGAACATCTGCATGTCCAGCGCATTGTGGTGCGTGATAAACGGCTTGGCCGCGGCGCCGCCCGGGATCGGGTGCAGCATCGGCGTTTCCACTTCCATGAAGCCGGCATCGGCCATATGGCGGCGCAGCGACGAGATCGCATTGGTGCGGGCGCGGAAGGTGTTGCGTGTTTCCGGCGACACGATCAGGTCGACATAGCGCTGGCGGTACTTCATTTCCTGGTCGGCCAGGCCGTGGAACTTGTCCGGCAGCGGGCGCAGCGACTTGGACAGCAGGCGCAGTTCGCGCACCTGCACCGACAGCTCGCCCTTGTTGGTGCGGAACAGCTCGCCGCGGGCGCTGATGATGTCGCCCAGATCCCAGTGCTTGAAGGCCGCGTAGACCTCTTCGCCGACCTTGTCGCGGGTGATGTAGAACTGGATCTGGCCGCTGCCGTCCTGCACCGTGGCAAAGCTGGCCTTGCCCATCACGCGCTTGAGCATCATGCGCCCGGCGATGGCGACCTCGACCGGCGCGGCCTCGAGCGTGGCCTGCTCGGTCTCGGCGTACTGCGCCTGCAGCGCGGCGGCCTGGTGGGTGGGGCGGAAATCGTTGGGGAAGGGCACGCCCTGCTGGCGCAGCGTGGCCAGTTTCTCGCGCCGCTCCGCGATGATCTTGTTCTCGTCGACGGCGGGTGTGTCTGCGGCGGCTGGCTTGGCCTGGGCGCGGTTCGGTTCAGTCATGATGTCTTGTCGGATCGCG
>NZ_JBYSZI010000051.1:0-8855 GCF_058787075.1 Cupriavidus sp. FW305-46 | reverse complement strand
GCGGCCGGATTCAGATGGCTTGATGGGTGCGGCTTAGTAGTTGCGGAGATCGTCCAGCTCGATGCTGCCGAAATCCGGGCGGTGCAGGTAGGCGACGATGCGGCCGGCGGTTTCCTCGGCCGACGCCAGCTGTTCATTGGCTTTCAGCTCGCGGAAGCGCTGCACCTGGGCGAAGTCGGCATTGCGGATGGTGGCCTGCATGCCGGTGTCGATCACGCCCGGGGCCAGCGCCACTGCGCGCACGGTGCGCGGGGCTTCGGCCTGGGCGTACTCGGCGTTGACCGAGCGCATGAACATGTCCAGCCCGGCCTTGCCGGCGCAGTAGGCGCTCCAGCCTTCGACCGGGCGGCGCGCCGCGCCGGAGGAGATCGCCAGCACCTTGCGCGGGCAGTCGAACTTCTCGGTGCGCTCCAGGAACGCCGCGGTCATCGTCATCGGCGCCGCCAGGTTGGTCAGCAGGTGCGGCACCAGGGTTTTCTCCTGCAGGCGCGTGACCGGGCCGATCGGTTCGACCACGCCCGCGTTCAGGATCAGCGTGGCGCTGGTCGGCGGGAGGTCGAGCGTATCGAGCACGCTGGCGAGCCAGGTTGCGGCGGGGCCGGCCTGCGACAGGTCCTGCAGGTGCCAGGCCACCGGCACGCCGCTCATGGTGGCGATGCGCTCGAGCTCGCTGTTGCGGCTGCGCGCCACGCAGATCAGTCGGTTGCCCGGCACGAGCAGGGCATTGGTCAGTGCCGCGCCCAGCCCGCGCGAGGCGCCGGTGATGATGTAGAGGTGATTGGCTTCGCTCATGGTGCCCCGGTCGGAAAGGCCGCAGCTGCGGCGGTACAGCGATGATCCAGCGATTGCGGTGATGTTGCTGTGCCGCCGCGGGTGCCGCCCCCCGCCGGAGGGCGGGGGGCGGGCGGCCCGATTCGGCCTTACAGTCCCTGCTTGAGGCTGGCCTCGATGAACGGGTCCAGGTCGCCGTCCAGCACCTTCTGGGTGTTGGACATTTCCACGTTGGTGCGCAGGTCCTTGATGCGGCTCTGGTCCAGCACGTAGGAGCGGATCTGGTGGCCCCAGCCCACGTCGGTCTTGCCGGCTTCGAGCTTGTCGGCCTCGGCCTGGCGCTTGCGCATCTCGTGCTCGTACAGGCGCGATTTCAGCATCGACATGGCTTCGGCACGGTTGCGGTGCTGCGAGCGGTCGTTCTGGCACTGCACCACGATACCGGTCGGGATGTGCGTGATCCGCACCGCCGAATCGGTCTTGTTGATGTGCTGGCCGCCCGCCCCCGAGGCGCGGTAGGTGTCCACGCGCAGGTCCGCCGGGTTGACCTCGACCTCGAACGAATCGTCGACCTCGGGGTAGACAAACACCGACGAGAACGAGGTATGGCGCCCGCCCGACGAATCGAACGGCGACTTGCGCACCAGGCGGTGCACGCCCGTTTCAGTACGCAGGTAGCCGAAGGCGTATTCGCCCTCGATCTTGATGGTCGCGCTCTTGATGCCGGCCACGTCGCCTTCGGACTCTTCCAGCACCTCGGCCTTGAAGCCCTTGCGCTCGCAGTACTTCAGGTACTGGCGCAGCAGCATCGAGGCCCAGTCGCACGCTTCGGTGCCGCCGGCGCCGGCCTGGATGTCGATAAAGGCGTTGGCCTGGTCCATCTCGCCCGAGAACATGCGGCGGAATTCCATGCCCGCGACGATCTCCTCGAAGCCCTTGACGTCGGCCTCGATCGCTTCGAGGGTGTCGTCGTCGCCTTCTTCCCTGGCGAGCTCAAACAGCTCTTCGGCGCCGCTGAGGTCGTCGGTGAGCTTGCTGAGCACGCTTACCACGCCCTCGATTGCCTTCTTTTCCTTGCCGAGGTCCTGGGCCCGCTTGGGGTTGTTCCAGACGTCGGGGTCTTCCAGCAAACCGTTGACTTCGTCCAGCCTTCCTACTTTGACATCGTAGTCAAAGATACCCCCGTAGATCTTCCGTTCGCGAACGGAGATCGGAGATGGCACCGGAGATGGCGTTGAGGCGTTCTGCTTCCATGATGTTCCTGCGCTTCGAAAACCTCGAATTATAGCGGATCGGCGCGGCAACCCGGGGCTTCCGGACCGCCTCGGGCGGGCCGCGGACCGAACGGATTGGCCGCGGCGCGGTCTATCCGCCGGTGCCGGGCGATGCACGCGGCGATAATACGGGTCGCAAGCCGCCCCCGGCACGACAAAGAACAGGGACGAATGACGCAAACCAGACATGACATCGAACCAGGCCGGCGCCGCGCGCTGGGCCTGCTGCTGGCCGCCGCGGCCGCGGTCGCGGCCGGCTGCGGCACCACGGGCGGTCCCGTGCCGGACGGCTACTACCGCGTCGAGCGCGGCGACACGCTGTATTCGATCGCGCGCAAGCACCGCCGCAGCGTACGCGACCTGACCCGCTGGAACAGCGACATCACCAGCCCCGGCCAGATCGAGGTGGGCCAGCTGATCCGCGTGCGGCCGCCGGGTGGTGCCTCAGGCAGTGCTTCGGCCGGCCAGGCCGTGACCGATACCCCGCGTGTCGACAGCGGCTCGGCCTCCCGGCCGCCCGCCAGCAGCATCCGCCTGCAATGGCCGGCCGACGGGCGCGTCACCGCCGGCTTCTCGCCGCCGGCCAGCAAGGGCCTGAGCATCGCGGTGCCGGCCAACGGCGCGGTGCGCGCGGCCGCCGCCGGGCGCGCCATCCACGTCGGCAACCTGCGCGGCTACGGCATGCTGGTGATCGTCAAGCACAGCGACGACTGGCTGACCGTCTACGGCAACCTGGACCAGCCGCTGGTCACGGAAGGCGCCCAGGTCTCGGCAGGGCAGGACGTGGGCCGCATGGGTGCGAGCCCGAGCGAGCTGCACTTCGAGGTGCGCGGCAACGGCAAGCCAGTGGATCCCGCTGCCTACCTGCCGTCGCGGGGCTGAACGGGGGGCGGAAGCCCCCGGGAGCACGCTACTGCGCGTGTTCGATCACCAGCTGCACGCGGGTGACGCCGTTGAAGGTGTTGTTGTCGAGCCGGTAGGCCACCTGTGCGCTGGCGCCGAGCGAGTCGGCATGGTTGAACCAGATCGCGTCGAAGCGCTGGCTGCCGCGCCCGAGCTGCAGCTTCAGGTGCTTGCCCTTGAGCACGCTCTGGCGCAGCACGTCGAACTCGCCGCAGAAGGTCGGCGCCGGGAAGCCCTGGCCCCATACCTGCTGCTCCAGCAGGGTGACGAATTCGGGGCTGAAGCACTGGTCCTCGATATCGCCATCGGTCTCGATCACGCGCGCCAGCTGGTCGTCGGTCAGCCATTCGCGGCCGACCGCCTCGAAGGCCTCCTGGAACTCGGCAAAACGCTCGGCGCGCACGGTCAGCCCGGCCGCCATGGCGTGGCCGCCGAACTTGAGCAGCATGCCGGGATGGCGCTTGGACACCAGGTCAAGCGCATCGCGCAGGTGGAAGCCGGGGATCGAGCGGCCCGAGCCCTTGACGGTGGTCTCGTCGCCGGGGGCGAAGGTGATGGTGGGGCGGTGGAACTTGTCTTTCAGACGCGACGCCACGATGCCGATCACGCCCTGGTGCCAGGTGTCGTTGAACACGCTGACGGTGAAGCGCGCCGACGGGTCCGGGCCGGCCAGCGGCTGCTCCAGGATCTGCAGCGCCTCCTGCTGCATGCCGGCCTCGATGTCGCGCCGCTCGCGGTTCATGCTGTCCAGCTCCTGCGCGATCTCCCAGGCGCGGTTGGCATCTTCGGTCAGCAGGCATTCAATGCCCAGCGACATGTCCGCCAGCCGGCCGGCCGCGTTCAGGCGCGGACCCAGCCCGAAACCCAGGTCGAAGGTATTGGCGCGCGCCGCCTCGCGCCCGGCGGCGCGGAACAGCGCCGCCACGCCCGGCTGCATCCGTCCGGCGCGCATGCGGCGCAGGCCCTGTGCCACCAGGATGCGGTTGTTGGTATCCAGCTTGACCACGTCGGCCACCGTGCCCAGCGCCACCAGGTCCAGCAGCGTCTGCAGCGGCGGCTGCGCGGCCTGGGTATAGACGCCACGCTGGCGCAGTTCGGCGCGCAGCGCGAGCAGCACGTAGAACATCACGCCCACGCCCGCCAGGTTCTTGCTGGGGAATTCGCAGCCCGGCTGGTTCGGGTTGACGATCACCGCGGCCTGCGGCAGCTCTGACCCCGGCAGGTGGTGGTCGGTCACCACCACGTCGATGCCCAGCGCATTGGCCGCGGCCACCCCGTCGACGCTGGCGATGCCGTTGTCGACCGTGACGATCACGTCCGGCTGCTGCCTGGCCGCCAGCGCCACGATCTCCGGGGTCAGGCCGTAGCCGTACTCGAAGCGGTTCGGCACGATGTATTCCACCCGCGCGCCCAGCATGCGCAGCCCGCGCACGCCCACCGCGCAGGCGGTGGCGCCGTCGCAGTCATAGTCGGCCACGATCAGCAGGCGCTTGCCGGCGCCGATGGCGTCGGCCAGGTAGGCCGCGGCGTGGCCGATGCCCTTCATGGCTGCGGGCGGCACCAGCTCGGGCAGGTCGGTGGCCAGTTCGGCGGCGCGGGCCACGCCGCGCGCGGCCAGGATGCGGGCCAGCGTAGGGTGCAGGCCGGCGGCGGCCAGCGAGCTGGCGTGTTCGGGAGAGTACTGGCGGATGGCGATCCGGGTCATGGGCGGGGCGGCAGGTGAGGTTTCGGTCGGGGCGGCGCGTGTCAGGCGGCTTCAGGCAGCTTTATGCGGCATAGGCGAGGTCGGACAGCAGCGCGCGCCAGTCGCCGCGCTGGCCCATGCCGCGCCAGAACTTGCGCAGGTCGGCGCGGCGCACGGTGAACTCGGCAAAGTGGTTCTCGCCGGCCAGCACCAGCGTGATGGCGCCGACCTGGCCGGCCACCAGTGCTTCCAGTGCCGGCGCGAACCAGTCGGCATCCAGCGCATGCATGCGGTCCAGCCAGAGGCCCCAGTCTTCGGCGATATGCGCTTCGGTGGCGCTGTCGAGCATGGCCAGCACCGTGCCCTCCACCCCGCTGGCGCCAGCCAGGCCGGCCGGCACCGGCAGCACGCGGCTGCCCGCGGCCAGGGCCAGCCCGCTCAGGAAGGGATCGTTGCTCAGCACCGTATCGGCCAGCCGCGGCACCGGCTGCAGCGCGCCGCCGCCGTACAGCCAGACCGAATTGACCGGCGCCTCGCCGGCAGCCTCGCGGGCCTGGTTGACGCGGTGGTCATACCAGGTCATCTGGATCTCGTTCTGCAGGCGGCGCCAGTCGCGGGCGCGTTCGCCGGCCTGCATCCAGATATCGATATTGCGGCCCGCGGCGCGCAGCGGCGTGGTCGCCTCCAGCGGGCCGAATACGGCCTCGGGCAGGTACCAGCGCTGCGGGCAGGGCGATTCCAGCGCGATGCCCGATTCCAGCAGCAGTTCGTCGATGGCGGCGCGCAGGGTCGCGGCCTCCTGCGGCCGGATGCCCAGCTGGGCGGGCGGCATCAGCACCAGGTGATCGCGCGCGGCGTGGATGTGCACCGGTTGCAGGCAGGTCCAGGACTGGCCATCGGGGGTGGCGGGGACGGCGCCGCCACTGTCGGCCAGCCGCATATAGGGCGCCAGCGGCACCCGGACCGGGTCCAGCCCCGCCTTGCCGGCCAGCCAGCGCTCCTGCGGCAGGCTGCGCAGGAAGGGGTCGTCATGCCGCTCGCGCGGGCCGGGCTCGGCCCGGGTCAGCAACTTTCCGAGCGCGGGCAGCTCCAACTGCCGCAGCAACGCGCCGGGAACGACATCGTCCCGGCCGTCGTCGCCGGCGCCCGGCGGGACGGAAAAGGGCACAATCAGGGTCAGGTGCGTCATCATGGTGGCGAGATTGTAAACTCCCGGCTGGCCGGCGCCAGTCTTGCGAGAGGCAGGCGGCGCACCCGACGGCCCGCATGCGTGCCGCCGGCGCCCCTCCACCGGGCACCGGCGCTTTCCCGAAACAACAGGAATCCTCTTGAACTTTCCCTACGAGTGGCAGATCGGCTGGCGATACACCCGCGCAAGCAAGCGCGCCAGCCGCAACACCTTCATTTCGTTCATCTCGATGATCTCGATGTTCGGGATCGCCCTTGGCGTCGCCGCGCTGATCGTGGTGCTGTCGGTGATGAACGGCTTCCAGAAGGAAGTGCGCGACCGCATGCTGTCGGTGCTGGCGCATATCGAAGTGATCGGCCCGTCGGCGCTGCCGGACTGGCAGAAGACCGCGGCCGAAGCCTTGCAGAACAAGGAAGTGACCGGCGCCGCGCCCTATGTCGCGGCCCAGGCCATGCTGACCCGCGACGACGCCGTGCGCGGCGTGCTGCTGCGCGGCGTGGAGCCGTCGCAGGAGCCCAAGGTCTCCGACATCGGCAGCCAGTTCCGGGCCGGCAGCATGACGGCGCTGGAGCCGGGCGGCTTCGGCATCGCGCTGGGCAACGAGCTGGCCAACGCCATGGGCGTGCAGGTCGGCGACAAGGTCACGCTGGTGGCGCCGCAGGGCACCATCACGCCGGCGGGCGTGCTGCCGCGGCTCAAGCAGTTCACCGTGGTGGGCGTGTTCTCGTCCGGGCATTTCGAGTTCGACAGCGCGCTGGCGCTGGTCAACATGCATGACGCCGAGACCCTGTTCCGCCTGAGCGGCCCCACCGGCGTGCGCCTGAAGCTGCAGGACATGCAGCGCGCGCCGCAGGTGGCCAACGAGCTGGCCGGCACCATGTCGGGCGAGCTCTACCTGCGCGACTGGTCCAAGCAGAACCGCAACTGGTTTGCCGCGGTGCAGACCGAGAAGCGCATGATGTTCATCATCCTGACGCTGATCATCGCAGTGGCCGCGTTCAACCTGGTGTCGACGCTGGTGATGACCGTCACCGACAAGCAGGCCGATATCGCCATCCTGCGCACCATGGGCGCGCAGCCGGGCTCGATCATGAAGATCTTTATCGTGCAGGGCGTGGCCATCGGCTTTATCGGCACCATCCTGGGCGTGGCCGGCGGCACGCTGATCGCCACCAATATCGACGTGATCGTGCCTTTCATCGAGCGGCTGCTGCACGTGCAGTTCCTGCCGCGCGACATCTATTTCATCAGCGAACTGCCTTCGGATCCCCGCGTGAACGACATCGCCACCATCGGCATCATCTCCTTCGTGCTGGCCACGCTGGCCACGCTCTATCCCAGCTGGCGTGCCGCCCGCGTCAACCCGGCGGAGGCGCTGCGCTATGAGTGAAGCCGTGTTGCACGCCGATACCCCCACGCCCGCCGCGGACCAGCCGCGCACCGGCTCGCCGGTGCTGGTGGCCGAGGGCCTGACCAAGCGTTTCCGCCAGGGCGAACTCGACGTGGACGTGCTGCGCGGCGTCGATGTGCGCGTCGATGCCGGCGAGAAGGTTGCCATCGTCGGCGCCTCGGGCTCGGGCAAGAGCACGCTGCTGCATGTGCTGGGCGGGCTGGATGAGCCCGACTCCGGCCGCGTCGCGCTGCTCGGCAAGCCCTTCACGGCGCTGCGCGAGCGCGAGCGCAACGTGGTGCGCAACCGCCAGCTGGGCTTCGTCTACCAGTTCCACCACCTGCTGCCGGAATTCACCGCGCTGGACAACGTGGCCATGCCGATGCGCATCCGCGGCCTGACCCAGCATGACGCGCGCGGCGTGGCGCAGGCCATGCTGGAGCGCGTGGGCCTGGGCGGGCGCGCGAAGCACCGCCCGGGCGAGCTGTCCGGCGGCGAGCGCCAGCGCGTGGCGATCGCGCGCGCGCTGGTGGGGCAGCCGGCCTGCGTGCTGGCCGACGAACCCACCGGCAACCTCGACGACCACACCGCCGGGGGCGTCTATGACCTGATGCTGGAACTGTCGCGCACGCTCGGCACCAGCTTCATCATCGTCACCCACGACCTGGACCTGGCCGGCCGCTGCGACCGCGTGCTGCGGCTGCGCGACGGGCACCTGCACCAGGAACGCTGAGCGGGCCGGCCCATGTGGATCGACACCCACTGCCACCTCGACGCCAGCGAGTTCGACGCTGACCGCCAGCAGGTGGCCGACGCGGCCGAGGCCGCCGGCGTGCGCGGCATCGTGGTGCCGGCGGTGGCAGCGTGGAACTTCGAGGCAGTGCGCGCGCTGGCGCGCCACGATGCGCGCTGCGTCTATGCGCTCGGCATCCATCCGCTGTGCTCGCCCGGTGCCGGCCAGGCCGACCTTGACACGCTGCGGCGCGAGGTGGTGGCGAGCATGGGCGACCCGCGCTTTGTCGGCATCGGCGAGATCGGGCTCGACTTCTTCGTCGCGGGGCTGGATGCGGAGCACCAGACCTGGCTCTACGCGGAGCAGCTGAAGATCGCGCGCGAATTTGACCTGCCGGTGCTGCTGCATGTTCGCAAGTCGCAGGACCAGGTTGGCGCGCAACTGCGCAAGCTGGGCGTGAAGCGCGGCATTGCCCACGCCTTCAACGGCAGCAATGAACAGGCGCGGCGCTTTGTCGAGCAGGGCCTGAAGCTCGGCTTCGGCGGCAACGTCACTTTCAGCCGTGCGCGGCAGATCCGCCGGCTGGCGACGGAGCTGCCGCTGGAGTCGCTGGTGCTGGAAACCGACGCACCCGATATTGCGCCGGCGTGGCTGTCTGACGATCAGTTCGGCGAACAGCACAAGGCGCGCAACACGCCGGCGGAGGTGGCGGGCGTGGCGCGTGTGATGGCTGAATTGCGCGGCATCGATGCGATGACGCTGGCGCAGGCGACGTGGCGCAATGCCGTGGATGCGATGCCGCGGCTGGCAGCGTTTGCAGATAGCATGGCGCCGCGGCCGGGCTGAAGTTAACGGGTCCCGCATTCACATTGCCCGCGGTTTGCTCCCCTCTCCCGCGAGCGGGAGAGGGG
>NZ_JBYSZI010000050.1:0-51230 GCF_058787075.1 Cupriavidus sp. FW305-46 | reverse complement strand
GGCGGGCGGGGCCGGCATGGCATCGGCGCGGCCCAGGCCCGGATCCGTCACGGTCGGCGGGGTCGGCTCGGGCGGCACTTTGGGCATGGTCAGCGGCCCGCGGATGCCGCATCCGCCCAGTAGGGGCATCGCAAGGGCGGCGGCAAACGCCGATACAATCGCAACACGACGCAGCATCGGGTCGTCCTTTAGGCTGTTGGCAAGGCGTTGGATGGCCCGCGCGCAACGGCCGGGCATCCGAAGGATTCTTAACAAAAAAGCCGTTCGCGCCACGTACGCCCGGTCCGGGCAGCGGCGGCAACGGCGGTCTCGGAGTTTAGCATGCCCCCCTTGAGCGAAAGCGAGTTCCTGGCCCTGGCCACGCAGGAGCTGGACCGCATCGAAGCCACGGTCGAGGCGGCCGCCGACGCGGCCGACGCCGATATTGAGATCAGCCGCACCGGCAACGTGATGGAGCTGGAGTTCGAGAACGGCACCAAGATCATCATCAACAGCCAGGCGCCGATGCAGGAACTGTGGGTGGCCGCGCGCGCCGGCGGCTTCCACTTCCGCCGCGACGGCGAGCGCTGGATCGACACCCGCAACGGCGGCGAGCTGTACGCGGCGCTGTCGGGCTACGTCAGCGAGCAGGCCGGCGCGGCCCTCACGCTGGGCTGACGCAAAGCCTGCCTCGCGGCAAAAGAAAAGCCGGCCTCGTGGGCCGGCTTTCCGCTGTCTGGCGGCCGTGATCAGGCGCCGCCGAACATCTCCAGGATCTTCTTCTTCTCGGTCTCGGTGTCGGCCGGCGCGTTGGTCGACTCCTCCGGCTTGCCCGGCCACGGATCGCCCAGGCCCACCGAAGCCACCCCGGCGCCGCCGGCATTCTCTTCGAAGGTCCAGTCGCCGCCCACCATCAGCACGCCTTCCGGCGCAGGGCGCTCCGGCGACTCCGGCACGCCCTTGAGCGCCTTGCTCATGTAGCCCACCCAGATCGGCAGCGCCAGGCCGCCACCGGTTTCGCGCACGCCCAGGCTCTTGGGCTGGTCGTATCCCATCCAGGCGATTGCCACCAGGTTGGGCGTGTAGCCGGCAAACCAGGCATCGACCGCGTCGTTGGTGGTGCCGGTCTTGCCCGCCAGGTCGTTGCGGCCCAGGCGCTGCTTGGCGCTGTTGGCGGTGCCTATGCGCACCACGTCGCGCAGCATGGTGTCGGCGAGAAAGGCGGTGCGTGCGTCAAGCACGCGCACGGCGTCGGTGCCGGCGCGCTGCGGCTGGGTTTCGGAGATCACGTTGCCGCGCGCGTCCACCACCTTCTGGATCAGGTACGGGTTGATGCGGTAGCCGCCGTTGGCGAACACCGAGTACGCGCCCGCCATCTGCAGCGGCGTCACGGCGCCCGAGCCCAGCGCCATCGGCAGGTAGGCCGGGTGCTTGTCGGCCTCGAAGCCGAAGCGCGTGATGTAGTCCTGCGCGTACTGCGTGCCGATCGCGCGCAGGATCCGCACCGAGACCAGGTTCTTGGACTTGGCCAGCGCGCGGCGCATGGTCATCGGGCCCTCGAAGCGGCCGTCATAGTTCTTCGGTTCCCACACCTGGCCGCCGGTATCGGGGCCGATCGTCAGCGGTGCGTCGTTGATCACCGTGGCCGGCGAGAAGCCCTTTTCCAGCGCGGCCGAGTAGATGAACGGCTTGAAGCTGGAACCCGGCTGGCGCCAGGCCTGGGTCACGTGGTTGAACTTGTTGCGGTTGAAGTCGAAGCCGCCCACCATCGAACGGATCTCGCCGTCCTGCGGGTTGATCGACACGAACGCCGCGGCCACTTCCGGCAGCTGGGTCACCGACCAGTTGCCTTTCTCGTCCTGGGTCACGCGGATGACCGCGCCGGGGCGCATCTTCATCTTGGGTTGCGCGTTGGACGACAGCGACGGCGCGATAAAGCGCAGCGCCGAGCCCTCGATGGTTGCCACTTCGCCGGACAGCAGCGTCGCCTTCACCTGCTTGGCCGACACGCTGGTGACCACGGCCGAGCGCAGGTCGCCGCTGCCGGGGTGCTCGACCAGCGCATCGTCGATGGCCTGCTCGCGCTCGGCCGGGTCGGAAGGCAGGTCGATAAAGGCCTCGGGGCCGCGGTAGCCGTGCTTGCGCTCGTAGTTCATGATGCCGGTGCGCACCGACTCATAGGCGGCGTCCTGGTCCGGCTTGGTCAGCGTGGTGTAGACCGTCAGGCCGCGCGTGTAGGTTTCTTCGCGGTACTGCGCGTACATCAGCTGGCGCACGATCTCGGCGACGTATTCGGCGTGGGTCGAGAACTCGTTGCCCTCGGTGCGCACCTTAAGCTCGGCATGCACGGCCTGCTCGTACTGGTCGGGCGTGATATAGCCCAGGTCGCGCATGCGCTGCAGGATGTACTCCTGGCGCACCTTGGCGCGGCGCGGGTTGACCACCGGGTTGTACGCCGACGGCGCCTTGGGCAGGCCGGCCAGCATGGCGGCCTCGGCCGGCGTCACTTCGCGCACCGACTTGCCGAAGTACACGCGCGCGGCGCTGTCGAAGCCGTAGGCGCGCTGCCCCAGGTAGATCTGGTTCATGTACAGCTCGAGGATCTGATCCTTGTTCAGGTTGGCCTCGATCTTGTACGCCAGCAGCATCTCGTAGATCTTGCGCGTGTAGGTCTTCTCGCTGGACAGGAAGAAGTTGCGCGCCACCTGCATGGTGATGGTGGAGGCGCCCTGCGACAGCCCGCCGCGCAGGTTGGCCAGCCCGGCGCGCAGCACGCCGACAAAGTCGACGCCGCCGTGCTCGTAGAAGCGGTCGTCCTCGATCGCCAGGACCGCTTTTTTCATCACGTCCGGAATCTCGGCGATGGGCACGAAGTTGCGCCGCTCTTCGCCGAATTCGCCGATCAGCACATTGTCCGCGGTGTAGATGCGAAGCGGGATCTTGGGCCGGTAGTCGGTGATGGTGTCCAGCGAAGGCAGGTTGGGCGCGGCCACCAGCAGCGCGTAGCCGAGCAGCAGCGCAATCACGACGGCACCGGCGACAACCAGTCCGACCGCCCAGAACATGAGCCGCGTCCAGATCGGACGGCGGGCAGGGTGGGACGGCTTGTGTTGTGCGGTGGCCATAAGGGAAATACCTAGTCAGGGGTGCCCGGGATTATATCTTCCGGCATCGGCCCGCCCGGGCGTACAGTGGTGCGGGCGCCGCTATCGCGCTGTTACAAGATGTAATGTGGCGAATGCGTGCATGCACGGCGATGTTGTGTGCAGCTAGAGGGGTACGGGCAGGCGCACAAGCGGGCACGGAAGGGAACCCGACGACCGTGGGGTTTTGGCAACGGATTGGTGAGGGGCTTCTCAAAAAGAACTCGGCGCCAGTTCGGCACATTGCCACCGATGCTGGATTTTGTGAGAATCGACCAACATAAAAGAGCAAAGGTTTCATTCAAGAAACAAGGCTCGCCCGATTAGAGCGTTCAAGCCAGGGGCGAGTTCAAAAGTCAGGGGGTCACCTTGCGTCGGGGCATTTTGTCGGGGCTTCTACGCCGGACTACGGTCGGCGTGGATATCGGGTCGTCCAGTGTCAAGGTAGTCGAGCTGTCCGTAGGGGGCAGCAGGCAAGACTATCGGCTGGAAAAATGCGCCAGCGAACTGCTGGACCGCAACGCCGTTGCCGATGGCAACGTCATCAATATCGAGGCCGTCGGGATCGCGCTCAAACGCGCGCTGGGCAAGGCCGGCATCCGTTCGAAGGACGTGGTGCTGGGCGTGCCGTCCATGCTGACGGAGTCACAGACGGTCAGCCTGCCGGACAACCTGTCCGAAGACGAGCTGTATTCCCAGGTCGAGTCCGAGGCGCACCGGCTTTATCCGCCGTCGCAGGCGGTCAACTTCGACTTCGCCGTGATCGGCCCCAGCGAGACCGAGGGCGGCATCGGCGTGCGCGTCACGGCGGCCAACAGCGACCGCGTGCAGGAGCGCGTGACCGCGGCCGAGATGGCCGGGCTCAAGCCCCAGGTCATGGATGTCGAGGAATACGCGGTGCAGCGCTCGATCGTGCAGATGCTGGGCGTGCCGCACGAGATGCCCGAGGCCGATGCGCGCGCGCTGCCGGTGGTGGCGGTGATCCACCTGGGCGGCAGCCGTTCCAAGGCGATCTTCTACCAGGGCTGGAAGGAACTCTACGAGCAGCCGCTGAACAGCTACGGCGACCAGCTCACGCAGAGTGCGGCGCGCATGTTCACCCTCGACGCGCTCAAGGCCGAGATCAAGAAGCGCAAGAACACGCTGCCTGAAGCCTGGCGCGCGCAGTTGCTCAAGCCGTCGCTGGATGCACTGGCGATGGAAGTGCAGTCCGCGGTCGGCAACTTCATCGCCAGTTCCAGCCTGGGCCGGGTCGACGAGATCCTGCTCTCGGGCGGACATGCGTCGCTGCTCGGCGTGCAATCGGCAATCCAGCACCAGACCAAGATCACCACCACGCTGGCGAACCCGTTCGCCAACATGGCGACCAACGCCAAGGTCAACGAGCGCTACCTGCAGCGCGACTTGCCGGCGTACATCGTCAGTGCCGGCCTGGCCCTGCGCGGCCTGCAATAACGCACCGGAGGCATCAGATGTCTACGAACACACTGCCTTCGGTCAACCTGCTGCCTTACCACGAAGCCCGCAAGGCAGCACGCCGCAAGAAGGTCTATACGATGCTGGCCGGTGCCGCGGTGGCTGGCGCTGCCGTGGTGCTGCTGGGCGGCTTCTATATCGACGGGCGCATCGCTTCGGTGGTCGCGCTCAACCAGGTATTGAGCACTGAGAACGCCAGGCTGGACGGGCAGATCCGCGAGGTCAACAGCCTGAAGAAGGACATCGACGCGCTGCTGCAGCGCCAGAAGGCGGTTGAAAGCCTGCAGACCGAGCGCAACCGCCCGGTGCAGCTGCTTGAGGAACTGGTGCGGCAGGTGCCGGAGGGCGTCTACCTGACCAGCCTGAAGCAGACCGGCGAGGCCTTCACCATCGCGGGCGTGGCGCAGTCCAACGAGCGCATTTCCGAGCTGCTGCGCAACCTGGGCGGGGTGGCCTGGCTGGACAAGGCCGAGCTGGTCGAATCCAAGGCTGTCACCATGACCAACAACCTGCGCGAGCAGCGCCGGTTGTTCGACTTCTCGATGCGTTTCGCGTACCGCGCGCCGGAAGCGGCGGCCGACGGCAAGAAGGCCGTGCCGGGCGCGTCCGCACCCGCAGCCGCCCCAGTTCCCGCACCCGCAGCCGGAAAGGCCTGACCATGGCGCTCAATACTGAAATCAACCTGGCCGACCTGACCGGCCAGTTCCGCGGGCTCAACCTGAACGAACCGGAGACGTGGCCGGCCGCGCCGCGCGTGCTGTTCGCGGTGCTGGCCGCGGCCGTGGTGCTGCTGCTGGGCTGGCAGTTCTACTGGAGCGCCAAGTTCGACGAACTCGACCGCCAGCGCCAGGAGCAGGAAAGCCTGAAGCAGGCGTACCAGTCCAAGGTGGCGCAGGTGGCCAACCTGGACGCACTGCGCGAGCAGAAGAAGCAGGTGGAGCAGCGCGTGGCGCTGCTGGAGCGGCAGCTGCCCAACAAGGCCGAGATGGATGCACTGCTGGCCGACGTCAACCACGCCGGTGTCGCACGCGGGCTGCAGTTCGAGCTGTTCAAGCCGCAGGGGGCGGTGATCAAGCCCTACTTCGCCGAGATCCCGGTGAACCTGCGCGTGACCGGGCGCTACCACGAGGTGGCGCAGTTCAATGCCGACGTTGCGGCCCTGTCGCGGATCGTGTCGATGCAGAACCTGCAGCTGGCCAATACCAAGGAAGGCGGGATGTCGATGGAGGCGGTGGCGATGGCCTACCGCGCGCTCGACCCGGACGAGCAGGCCGCGCAGCGCAAGGCCGCGGCAGCCGCTGCGGCAGCCAAGGCAGGAGGTGCCAAATGAGGCGCACCGCCCGTACCCGCAGCCTCGCGTGGATCACGGCGCCACGCACGTTCGCGGCGGCGGCGCTGGCCGTCGGCCTGCTCGGCGCCTGCGGCGCCAGCGATGAAGACGCCTTGCGCCAGTGGATGGATGCCACACGCAGCGCGCGCGCCAAGCCGCCCGAGCCGCTGCCCGACGCCCGGCCCTATGTGCCGCGCGAGTACGCCGCAGCCAAGGCGCCCGAGCCCTTCGCGCAGGCCAAGATCGGCGAGCTGAACAAGACGCTGGCGGATTCGCCCGAAGCCGGGCGGCGCCGCGAGCCGCTGGAGGACTACCCGCTCGAGAACTTCAAGATGCTCGGGATGATGAAGAAGCACGGGGAGACCTTCGGCATCGTGCGGGTTGATAACAAGATCCACCATATCAAGGTGGGTCAGTATCTCGGCCAGAGCTATGGCCGGGTGGTCCGCATCACCGATCAGGAGATCGTGCTGCGCGAATTGGTCCGGGAGGGGGTATCAGAGTGGAAAGAGAAAATGACCAGCCTGAAGCTGGAGGTGGCGGCATGACCCTCGCGCGCTGGTACCGTGCGCTCGCGGGCGCCGCAAGAATGGCAATGGCGCTGTTGCTGGTGATTGCCGCGCCGGCCGCGCTGGCACAAAGCAACCGCATCAAGTCGGTTGACGTCAGCATGGTCGGGGAGCAGACCGTGTTCACGATCGAGCTCGAACGGCCGCTGGCGCAGAAGCCGGCGGACTTCACCACGCAGAACCCGGCACGGCTCGCGATCGATTTCTTCGATACCGGCTTTGCCAACCGGCGCGCGCAGTACGACTACGGCGGCAAGCTGGTCAAGTCAGCCAACGTGGTGCAGATCGGCGACCGTACCCGCGTGATCCTCGACCTCACGCGCAACGCCACCTATCGCACCGACCAGCGCGGCAACTATTTCGTGGTGGCGCTGGATAATGTGGCGCCGGCGGTCAAGAACGCTGCGCCCACGTTTGCGCCGGCTGCGACGGCGACGTCCACAGCCGCGGCGGCGCGGCCGTCGGTGCGCAATGTCGACTTCCGCCGCGGTGCCGATGGCGCCGGGCGCGTGGTGGTGGACCTGTCCTCGCGCGATTCGGGCATCAACATCGCGCAGCAGGGCAAGAATATCGTGGTCGATTTCCTCGGCACCACGCTGCCTGACAACCTGCGGCGGCGTTTCGACGTCAGCGACTTCGGCACGCCGGTGCAGGGCATGCAGGCCTCGGACACCAACGGCAACGCGCGCCTGACGATCGAGCCGCGCGGCAACTGGGAATACAGCTCGTACCAGACCGATACCCAGTTCGTGGTCGAGGTGCGCCCGGTCAAGGAAGACCCGACCAAGCTGATCAGTGGCCCAGGCTACCGCGGCGAGCGCCTGTCGCTGAACTTCCAGAACATCGACATCCGCTCGCTGCTGCAGGTGTTTGCCGATTTCACCAACCTGAACATCATCACCAGCGAAAGCGTGCAGGGCAACCTGACCCTGCGCCTGAAGGATGTGCCGTGGGACCAGGCGCTGCAGATCGTGATGGATGCCAAGGGCCTGGCCTCGCGCCGCAACGGCAATGTGCTGTGGGTGGCGCCCAAGGCGGAGCTGCAGACCAAGGAGAAGCTGGAACTGGAGTCGCAGCAGCAGATCAATGACCTGGAGCCGATCCGCAGCCAGGTCTTCCAGCTCAATTACCAGCGTGCCGAAGACGTGCGCAAGATGCTGCTGGGCACGGGGGCGGGCGGCGGTGCCGTGGCCGCCGTCAGTACCGCCGGGGCGGCGGGCGCCAGCACGCGCATGCTGTCCAGGCGCGGTTCGTTGACGGCCGATGCGCGCACCAACCAGCTCTTCGTCTCGGATATCGCCAGCAAGCTGGAAGAGGTGCAGAACTTCATCGGCAAGATCGACATCCCGGTGCGCCAGGTGATCATCGAGGCGCGCATCGTCGAGGCCACCGACTCCTTCAGCCGCAACCTGGGTGTGAAGCTGGGCTTTGCCGGGCAGTACAACAATGCCCGCGTCGGCAACACGTACAACAACGTGCTGCCCGGGGCCACCTCCGACAACGGCCCGTTCCTGAGCCTGCCCGCCGGTGCCATCAACGGCACCAACCCGGCCAATGTCGCGGTCAGCCTGTTCAACAGCGCCGCCACCAAATTCCTGGCACTGGAGTTGTCGGCGCTGGAAGCGGATGGCAAGGGCAAGATCATCTCCAGCCCGCGCGTGGTCACGGCCAACAACATCAAGGCGCTGATCGAGCAGGGTACCGAGCTGCCGTACCAGGCGGCGACCTCCAGCGGTGCGACCTCGGTGCAATTCCGCAAGGCCAACCTGAAGCTGGAAGTGACGCCCCAGATCACGCCCGAAGGCAATGTGCTGCTTGATGTGGACGTGAACAAGGACAGCGTCGGCATCCAGACCACTTCCGGCTTTGCCATCGACACCAAGCACGTGCAGACCCAGGTGCTGGTGGAGAACGGCGGCACGGTGGTGATCGGCGGCATCTACACCCAGACCGAGTCCAACGAAACCGACAAGGTGCCGCTGCTGGGTGATATCCCGGTGCTGGGCTACCTGTTCAAGAACAACGCCAAGGTGCGCAACCGCACCGAGCTGCTGGTGTTCCTGACCCCGCGCATCCTGAACGAGAGCGTGTCGCTCCGGTAGGGACATGGCGTCCGGAGGACGCCGGATACAGTAGACTGGCAGGCCGCATCGAGGGATGCGGCCTTTTTTTTGCGCGCCGCGGGGGGCGGAGACGGCCCCGGGACGGGCCAGCCATGTGGGCCATGCCGCATTCGCCACTTGCCGGCCGCGCCACAACATAAGAAGATGATGCAGTTCCCAACCGGGGAGGACGGCCCGCATGCCGCGCTCCCGAACGACAGTCCAGTGACAGCCTCAGCGACAGGCCCGGCGGCACAGCGCCAGGCCCAGGATCGGCGCGATGCCGATCGATCTGACTCCGAGCGACCGGAATCCGATCGACCCAACCTCTTTTTCGTCGGCCTGATGGGCGCCGGCAAGACCACCGTGGGCCGCACGGTGGCGCGGCGCCTGCACTATCCGTTCTTCGATTCCGACCATGAACTGGAGGCGCACTGCGGCGTGCGCATCCCGGTGATCTTCGAGGTCGAGGGCGAAGCCGGCTTCCGCGACCGCGAGGCCGCGATGATCCGCGAGCTGGCCGCGCGCCAGGGCATTGTGCTGGCCACCGGCGGTGGCGCCGTGCTGCGCGCCGAGAACCGCGAGGTGCTGAAGGCCCGCGGCACGGTCGTGTACCTGCGCGCCAGCCCTCACGACCTGTGGCTGCGCACCCGCCACGACCGCAACCGGCCGCTGCTGCAGACCGAGGACCCCAAGGGCAAGCTCGAGGCGCTCTATGCCGAGCGCGACCCGCTCTACCGCGAGGTTGCCGACTTCATCATCGAAACCGGCAAGCCTTCGGTGGCGCAGCTTGCTAATATGGTGTTGATGCAACTTGAAATGGCCGGTTTCCCGATCGATCCCCCGCAGCCGGCCTCCGCGCCGCCGGAAGCGTCGGAGCCGCCGGCGCAGGACCCCAATCCATGATTACGCTTGAAGTCGACCTGGGCGAGCGCAGCTACCCCATCCATATCGGTACCGGCCTGCTGGACAACGCCGAACTGCTGCGCCCGCATGTACGCGGCCAGCACGCCGTCATCGTCACCAACGAAACCGTCGGCCCGCTCTACGCGGCGCGGGTGGAGGCGGCCCTGGCCGCGCTCGGCAAGACCGTGCGCACCGTCACGCTGCCCGACGGCGAAGCCTTCAAGCACTGGGAAACGCTGAACCGGATCTTCGACGCGCTGCTGCAGGCCGGCGCCGACCGCAAGACCACGCTGGTCGCGCTGGGCGGCGGCGTGGTGGGCGACATGACCGGGTTTGCCGCGGCCTGCTACATGCGCGGCGTGCCCTTCATCCAGATGCCGACCACGCTGCTGGCGCAGGTGGATTCGTCGGTGGGCGGCAAGACCGGCATCAACCACCCGCTCGGCAAGAACATGATCGGCGCGTTCCACCAGCCCAACGCGGTGATTGCCGACATCGACACGCTGCGCACGCTGCCCGCGCGCGAACTGGCCGCCGGCATGGCCGAGGTCATCAAGCACGGCGCCATCGCCGATGCCGAGTACTTCGGCTGGATCGAGCGCAATATCAAGCCGCTGAATGCCTGCGACCCGGACCTGATGGCGCTCGCCGTGCAGCGCTCCTGCGAGATCAAGGCCGGCGTGGTGGCCCAGGACGAGCGCGAGGGCGGCCTGCGCGCCATCCTCAATTTCGGCCACACCTTCGGCCATGCGATCGAGGCCGGCATGGGCTACGGCGCCTGGCTGCACGGCGAGGCCGTCGGCTGCGGCATGGTGATGGCCGCCGACCTGTCGCACCGGCTGGGCTTTATCGACACCGAGACCCGCGCCCGCATCCGTGAGCTGACGCAGGCCGCCAACCTGCCCGTGGTGGCGCCGGAACTCGGTGCCGACCGCTATATCGAACTGATGAAGGTCGACAAGAAGGCCGAGGCGGGCAGCATCAAGTTCATCCTGCTGAAGCAGCTCGGCGAAGCGTTCATCACCACCGTGCCGGACGCTGACCTGCGCGCCACGCTCGCGCACGCCGTGCTCAAACCACCCACCGAGGCCCCGGTCGCCTGACCGATCGGTTATGCCTCGCCACCCCGCCCCAGCCACCGGACGCGCCGCATGACCGACTTTGAAAGCCATCTCGCCCCTTACGCCGCCCGCTCTGCGCAGACGCGCGGGCGGGTGCATGCAGAACCCGCATCGCTGTCGCGCAGCGAATTCCAGCGCGACCGCGACCGGGTCATCCACAGCACGGCGTTCCGGCGGCTCGAGTACAAGACCCAGGTCTTCGTCAACCATGAAGGGGACCTGTTCCGCACCCGGCTGACCCACAGCCTGGAGGTGGCGCAGATCGCCCGCTCGATCGCGCGCAACCTGCGCCTCAATGAAGACCTGGTCGAGGCGATCTCGCTGGCGCACGACCTGGGGCACACCCCCTTTGGCCACGCCGGGCAGGATGCGCTCAATACCTGCATGAAGAACCACGGCGGCTTCGAGCACAACCTGCAGAGCCTGCTGGTGGTGGACGAGCTGGAAGAGCGCTACGGCGGCTTCAACGGGCTGAACCTGACCTTCGAGACGCGCGAGGGCATCCTCAAGCATTGCTCGCGGGTCAATGCCTCGGCGCTGGGTGAGCTGGGCCGGCGCTTCCTGGAGGGCACGCAGCCGTCGCTGGAGGCGCAGCTGGCCAACCTCGCCGACGAGATCGCCTACAACAACCACGATATCGACGACGGCTTGCGCTCGGGGCTGCTGACGCTGGAGCAGCTCGACGAGGTGCCGATGTGGGCCCGCCACCGCGCCGAGGTGGCCGAAGTCTTCCCTGGCGTCAACGGCCGGCGCGCCATCAACGAGACGGTCCGGCGCATGATCAATACGCTGATCGTCGACCTGATCGAGACCACCAGCAGCAATATCGCCGCGGCCAACCCGCGCAATATCGACGCGGTGCGCGCCGCCGGCCCGCTGGTCGGCTTCAGCCCGCAGATGCATGAAGAAGCAGCCGAACTCAAGCGCTTCCTGTTCCGGCACCTGTACCGGCACTACCTGGTGATGCGTATGTCGGCCAAGGCGCAGCGCATTGTCGGCGACCTGTTCCAGGCCTTCATGTCCGACCCGCGCCTGCTGCCGCCGCAGTACCAGGCCAGCCATGGCGGCGACCAGTCGCGTCTGATTGCCCACTACATCGCGGGCATGACCGACCGCTACGCGATCCGCGAGCACCACCGCATCTTCGCGGTCAGCGAAGGCAACTGACGGCCGCGTTCCGGCTGGCCGTCCAATCGGCGCGCCAGCCTGCCGCATAAGTGGGGACGGATCAGGCTATGATGCGGGCATCTATGCTCGCATGACTGTCATGGCACGCCTTCCCCGCTTTTCCCCCGCCGGTCTGCCCGCCCTGGTGTTGCAGCGCGGCAACAACCGCCAGCCCGTATTCCTGGGGCCGGACGACTACCTGCACTACCTCGACTGCCTGCGCATGGCCGCGCGCGAGCATGACCTTGCCATCCACGCCTACGCGCTGCGGCCCAACCACGTTCACCTGGTGGCCACGCCCAAGGAGTCAGACTCGCTGAGCCTGACCATGCAGGCGGTGGGGCGGCGCTATGCGCGCTACTTCAACCGGGTGGCCAGCCGCACCGGCACGCTGTGGGAAGGGCGCTTCCGTTCCGCGGTGTTCGACCCGGCCCGGTGGATGCTGCCGGCGATGCTCTATGTCGAGGGCAACGCGCTGCGCGCGGGCGAGGTGAGCGCGCCCGAGGGCGACCGCTGGAGCAGCTACCACCATCACGCCGGCATCGAGGCCAGCCCGTTTGTGAGCGACCACTCCGCGTACTGGGAGCTGGGCAATACGCCGTTCGAGCGCCAGTCGAATTACCGGATGCTGAGCGCCGAGGGCCTGTCGGGCAAGACCCTGGAGACCCTGCGCGCCCATGCCCACAGCGGCTGGCCGCTTGGCGACGAAGCGTTCCTGGCCCAATTGGAGCGGCACGCAACCCGGCGCGTGCAACCGCTGCCGAAAGGGCGCCCCAAAAAGGTGCAAACGGCACCGGTGGATGTGCCAGAGCCGTCGCATAATTAATATGTCCCCATTTAAATGGATCACCGAAACGGTGCGTAACTTAATGTGATCCGACCCCATTTAAAAATTTTGCGAGGCGAACGCGATTCCCATATAGTTGCTCCACCCACAGTCATTGTGCGGCGCGTCACGCTCGTGTACGCCGCTGCGGCCCGCTGACAGCTTCGTCCCCATTTTCCGTCCCGCCGGTTTCCGGTTTGGGTGGAGGAATAAAGAAAACGAGAAAGCGCGCGGTCCCCGTTCCGGTACGCCCAGCCAGTTCGCGCAGCCTTCACCGGAATTCAGCCCGTGGACCAAACGAAAAATCTTTCGGCCCAAGCTCAGGCACAAGCGCAGACCAGCGAGTCTTCCCACGCCATTGACCTGCGCCCGCAAGCGCAGGGCATGTACGATCCCAGCAACGAGCATGACGCCTGCGGCGTCGGCATGGTCGCGCATATCAAGGGCAAGAAGTCCCACGAGATCATCTCGCAGGGCCTGAAGATCCTGGAGAACCTGGACCACCGGGGTGCGGTCGGCGCCGATGCGCTGATGGGCGACGGTGCCGGCATCCTGATCCAGATCCCGGACCAGTTCTACCGCGAGGAAATGGCCGCGCAGGGCGTGAGCCTGCCGCCCGCCGGCGAATACGGCGTGGGCATGATCTTCCTGCCGAAGGAACACGCCTCGCGCCTGGCCTGCGAGCAGGAACTGGAGCGCACGGTCCGCCTGGAAGGCCAGGTCGTGCTGGGCTGGCGCGACGTGCCGGTCGACGCCAAGATGCCGATGTCGCCGACGGTGCGCACCACCGAGCCGGTGATCCGCCAGATCTTCATCGGGCGCGGCCGCGACATCATGACCACGGACGCGCTGGAACGTAAGCTCTACGTCATCCGCAAGACCGCCAGCCACGCCATCCAGGCGCTCAAGCTCAAGCACGGCAAGGAATACTTCGTGCCGTCGATGTCGGCCCGCACCGTGGTGTACAAGGGCCTGCTGCTGGCCAACCAGGTTGGCGAGTACTACCTGGACCTGCTGGACCAGCGCGCCGTCTCGGCCCTGGCCCTGGTGCACCAGCGCTTCTCGACCAACACCTTCCCGGCCTGGGAACTGGCCCACCCGTACCGCATGGTCGCCCACAACGGCGAAATCAACACGGTCAAGGGCAACGTCAACTGGATCAACGCGCGCACCGGCGCGATCTCGTCGCCGGTGCTCGGCGACGACCTGCCCAAGCTGTGGCCGCTGATCTACCCGGGCCAGTCCGACACCGCATCGTTCGACAACTGCCTCGAACTGCTGACGATGGCCGGCTACCCGCTCGTCCACGCGATGATGATGATGATCCCGGAAGCCTGGGAACAGCACACGCTGATGGACGACAACCGCCGCGCCTTCTACGAGTACCACGCCGCCATGATGGAGCCGTGGGACGGCCCGGCCGCGATCTGCTTCACCGATGGCCGCCAGATCGGCGCCACGCTGGACCGCAACGGCCTGCGCCCGGCACGTTTCTACGTGACCGAGGACGACATCGTGGTGCTGGCTTCGGAAGCCGGCGTGCTGCCGTTCCCCGAGTCGCGCATCGTTGAGAAGTGGCGCCTGCAGCCGGGCAAGATGTTCCTGATCGACATGGAGCAGGGCCGCATCATCGACGACAAGGAACTCAAGGACAACCTGGCCAACGCCAAGCCGTACAAGAGCTGGATCGACGCCGTGCGCATCAAGCTGGACGAGCTCGACGCCAAGCCGGAAGACGTTGCCGCCGAGAAGAAGCCCGTGGCCAAGCTGCTGGACCGCCAGCAGGCCTTCGGCTACACCCAGGAAGACGTCAAGTTCCTGATGGCGCCGATGGCGCTGGCCGGCGAGGAAGCCACCGGCTCGATGGGCAACGACTCGCCGCTGGCCATCCTGTCGTCCAAGAACAAGACGCTGTACCACTACTTCAAGCAGCTGTTTGCCCAGGTCACCAACCCGCCGATCGACCCGATCCGCGAGAACATGGTGATGTCGCTGGTGTCGTTCATCGGCCCGAAGCCGAACCTGCTGGAGCTGAACAAC
This sequence comes from Cupriavidus sp. FW305-46, assembly GCF_058787075.1. NCBI lineage: Bacteria > Pseudomonadati > Pseudomonadota > Betaproteobacteria > Burkholderiales > Burkholderiaceae > Cupriavidus > Cupriavidus sp. FW305-46. Next base: position 36,571 of record NZ_JBYSZI010000050.1, on the reverse strand, counting down.
ATCAACCCGCCGATGCGCCTCGAAGTGTCCCAGCCGGTGCTGGACTTCAAGGACATCGCCAAGATCCGCAACATCGAGCACTACACCGGCGGCAAGTTCCGTTCGTACGAGCTGAACATCTGCTACCCGAAGGCCTGGGGCAAGGAAGGCATCGAAGCGCGCCTGGCCTCGCTGTGCGCCGAAGCCGTGGATGCGGTGCGTTCGGGCTTCAACATCCTGATCGTGTCGGACCGCCGCGTGGATGCCGAGCATGTCGCGATTCCCGCGCTGCTGGCCACGTCCGCCATCCACCACCACCTGGTGGAGAAGGGCCTGCGCACGTCCACCGGCCTGGTGGTCGAGACCGGCACCGCCCGTGAAGTGCACCACTTCGCGCTGCTGGCCGGCTATGGCGCCGAAGCCGTGCATCCGTACCTGGCGATGGAAACGCTGGCCGAAATGGCCCAGGGCCTGTCCGGCGACCTGTCGCCCGAGAAGGCCGTCAAGAACTTCGTCAAGGCGATCGGCAAGGGCCTGTTCAAGGTGATGTCCAAGATGGGCATCTCCACCTACATGTCGTACACCGGCGCGCAGATCTTCGAAGCCATCGGCCTGTCGCGCGAACTGGTGCAGAAGTACTTCCATGGCACCCCGTCGAACGTCGAGGGCATCGGCATCTTCGAGGTGGCCGAGGAAGCCCTGCGCCTGCACCGCGACGCCTTTGGCGACAACCCGGTGCTGGAAAGCATGCTCGACGCCGGCGGCGAATACGCCTTCCGCATCCGCGGCGAAGAGCATATGTGGACCCCGGACTCGGTCGCCAAGCTGCAGCACTCGGTGCGCGCCGACGACGGCAAGGGCGCCTACCAGACGTACAAGGAATACGCCAACATCATCAACGACCAGAGCAAGCGCCACATGACGCTGCGTGGCCTGTTCGAGTTCAAGGTCGATCCGGCCAAGGCGATTCCGCTGGAAGAGGTGGAGTCGGCCAAGGAGATCGTCAAGCGCTTCGCCACCGGTGCGATGTCGCTCGGCTCGATCTCGACCGAAGCCCACACCACGCTGGCGCTGGCGATGAACCGCATCGGCGGCAAGTCCAACACCGGCGAAGGCGGCGAGGACGAGAAGCGCTACCGCAACGAGCTGCGCGGCATCCCCATCAAGCAGGGCGATACCCTCAAGGGCCTGCTGGGCGACAACGTGATCGAACGCGACCTGGAGCTGCAGGAAGGCGATTCGCTGCGCTCGAAGATCAAGCAGGTGGCGTCGGGCCGTTTCGGCGTGACCGCCGAATACCTGGCTTCGGCCGACCAGATCCAGATCAAGATGGCGCAGGGCGCCAAGCCCGGCGAAGGCGGCCAGCTGCCCGGCCACAAGGTCTCGGACTACATCGGCAAGCTGCGTTACTCGGTGCCGGGCGTGGGCCTGATCTCGCCGCCCCCGCACCATGACATCTATTCGATCGAGGATCTGGCACAGCTGATCCACGACCTGAAGAATGTCAACCCAGTGTCGGACATCTCGGTCAAGCTGGTGTCCGAAGTCGGCGTCGGCACGGTGGCCGCGGGCGTGGCCAAGGCCAAGGCCGACCACGTCGTGATCGCCGGCCATGATGGCGGCACCGGCGCTTCGCCGTGGTCGTCGATCAAGCACGCCGGCACGCCGTGGGAGCTGGGCCTGGCCGAAACGCAGCAGACCCTGCTGCTCAACGGTCTGCGCAACCGCATCCGCGTGCAGGCCGACGGCCAGATGAAGACCGGCCGCGACGTCGTCATCGGCGCGCTGCTGGGGGCCGACGAATTCGGCTTCGCCACGGCGCCGCTGGTGGCCGAGGGCTGCATCATGATGCGCAAGTGCCACCTGAACACCTGCCCGGTGGGCGTGGCCACGCAGGATCCGCAGCTGCGCAAGAAGTTCCAGGGCAAGCCGGAACACGTGGTCAACTTCTTCTTCTTCGTGGCAGAAGAGGCCCGCGAGATCATGGCCCAGCTGGGCATCCGCAAGTTCGACGAGCTGGTCGGCCGCGCCGACCTGCTCGACACCAAGCCCGGCATCGAGCACTGGAAGGCGCGCGGCCTGGACTTCGGCCGCATCTTCCACCAGGTGTCGCTGGGCGCGGACGTGCCGCTGTACCACACCGACGTGCAGGACCACGGCCTGTCGGCCGAGGCCGGCAAGGCGCTGGACCACGTGCTGATCGCCAAGGCCCGCCCGGCGATCGAGAAGGGCGAGCGGGTCTCGTTCATCCAGCCGGTGAAGAACGTCAACCGTACCGTCGGCGCGATGCTGTCGGGCGTGGTGGCGCGCCAGCATGGCCACGAAGGCCTGCCGGACGACACCATCCACATCCAGCTGCAAGGCACCGCCGGCCAGTCGTTCGGCGCGTTCCTGGCGCACGGCATCACGCTGGACCTGGTGGGCGACGGCAACGACTATGTCGGCAAGGGCCTGTCGGGCGGCCGCGTGATCGTGCGCGCTCCGCATGAGTTCCGCGGCGACCCGACCCGCAACATCATCGTCGGCAACACCGTGCTGTACGGTGCCATCGCCGGTGAAGCGTTCTTCAACGGCGTGGCCGGCGAGCGCTTCGCGGTGCGCAACTCGGGTGCGGTGGCAGTGGTGGAAGGTACCGGCGACCACGGTTGCGAGTACATGACTGGCGGCACGGTGGTGGTGCTGGGCGGCACCGGACGCAACTTCGCGGCCGGCATGTCGGGCGGCGTGGCCTACGTCTACGACGAGGACGGCCTGTTCGACAAGCGCTGCAACACCTCGATGGTGGCGCTGGAAGCGGTGCTGGCCTCGGCCGACCAGGAGAAGGGCCAGCCCGAGGCTTCGTGGCACAAGGTCGACGGCAAGCGCGTGCTGGATGAAGTCATCCTGCGCAACCTGATCGAGCAGCATTTCCGCTACACCGGTTCCGAGCGCGCCAAGGCGCTGCTGGCCGACTGGACCACGGCACGCCGCAAGTTCGTCAAGGTCTTCCCGACCGAGTACAAGCGCGCGCTGGGCGAGATGTACGCCAAGGAACAGGCCGCCCGCGACAGCGACCGCGAAGCCATCGCGGCCTGAGCGAGCGCAACGCAACCACGCAGAGGGGCCGCGGCAGCCGCCGCGGCCCTGACAAGATTCTGACCCCACCGCAGGGCTGGCGACGCCGCCGGTCCCGCGCAGCATGACCAAGGACGCAACATGGGTAAGGCGACTGGCTTTCTCGAATTTCCGCGCCAGAACGAAGGCTACGAACCGGTAGTCAAGCGCGTGAAGCACTACAAGGAATTCGTGTTCGCGCTGTCCGACAGCGAAGCGAAGATCCAGGGTGCGCGCTGCATGGACTGCGGCATCCCGTTCTGCAACAACGGCTGCCCGGTCAACAACATCATTCCCGACTTCAACGACCTGGTGTACCGCCAGGACTGGAAGTCGGCGATCGAGGTGCTGCACCAGACCAACAACTTCCCCGAGTTCACCGGCCGCATCTGCCCCGCACCATGCGAGGCCGCCTGCACGCTGGGCATCAATGAACTGCCGGTGGGGATCAAGTCGATCGAGCACGCCATCATCGACAAGGCCTGGGAAGAGGGCTGGGTCAGGCCGCAGCTGCCGCGCCACAAGACCGGCAAGACCGTGGCCGTGGTCGGCTCCGGCCCCGCTGGCATGGCTGTCGCGCAGCAGCTGGCACGCGCCGGCCATGACGTGACCGTGTTCGAGAAGAACGACCGCATCGGCGGCCTGCTGCGCTACGGCATCCCCGACTTCAAGATGGAGAAGACGCTGATCGACCGCCGCATCGAGCAGATGCAGGCCGAAGGCGTGACCTTTCGTCCGGGCGTGATGGTGACCGACGGCGAACTGCCGGCCGGCATCAAGAACTACGCCCGTGAAACCATCTCGGCCCAGGCCCTGATGGACCAGTTCGACGCCGTGGTGCTGGCAGGCGGCTCGGAAGTGCCGCGCGACCTGCCGGTGCCGGGCCGCGACCTGGCCGGCATCCACTTCGCGCTGGAATTCCTGATCCCGCAGAACAAGGAAGTGGCCGGCGACGGCGAAAACGAGATCCGCGCCGAGGGCAAGAACGTGATCGTGATCGGTGGCGGCGATACCGGCTCCGACTGCGTGGGTACATCCAACCGCCATGGCGCCACCTCGGTGACGCAGTTTGAACTGCTGCCGCAGCCGCCGGAAGAAGAGGACAAGCCGCTGGTGTGGCCGTACTGGCCGATCAAGCTGCGCACCTCGTCGTCGCACGATGAAGGCTGCGAGCGCGACTGGTCGGTCGCCACCAAGGAATTCATCGGCGAAAACGGCAAGGTCACCGCACTGAAGGCCTGCCGCGTCGAATGGAAGGATGGCCGCATGCAGGAAGTCGAAGGCAGCGAGTTCATCCTGCCGGCCGACCTGGTGCTGCTGGCGATGGGCTTCACCAACCCGGTGGGTTCGATGCTGGAAGCGTTTGGCGTGGATACCGATGCGCGCAAGAACGCCAAGGCCTCGACCGAGGGCGAGCGTGCTTACCACACCAACGTGCCCAAGGTGTTCGCCGCCGGCGACGTGCGCCGTGGCCAGTCGCTGGTGGTGTGGGCGATCCGCGAAGGCCGTCAGGCCGCGCGTTCGGTCGATGCCTTCCTGATGGGCCACACCGAACTGCCGCGCTGATTCACCCCGGCAGGAACAAAAAGCCCGCCTGGCGCAAGCCGGCGGGCTTTTTGTCGTCCTCGCGCCGGCGCAGCGCTCAGTCGGCCAGCGTGCACTCCATCAGCACCGCACTGGCGCCGTAGCTGGCCAGCTTGGCCGCATGGGCGGCGGCCGTGTGGGCCGCCACCGGGGCATACCCGAGCCTGCGCCACCACGGCGCGGCCGACTGCACCGCGATCAGCCGCGAACGCCGCAGCCCCGCCGCGCGCGCGGCCGCCTGTGCCGCGGCGTACAGGCGCGGCGCCAGGCCCGCGCCGCGTCCGGCGGGCGCCACCGCCATGTCGTGCACGAACCAGGTGAGGGCGTCCGGCCCGGCGCCATGGCGCCAGCCATGGTCGAGCAGGCCGTCCAGCGGCGGCAGGGTGGCTTCGGGCCAGGCGTGGGTAAAGAGGTAGGCGGCGAGCGCGCCGGGATGTCCGGGATCGTCCGCGACCCAGCAGGTGGCGGGGGACAGCGCCAGCCGGCTTGCCAGCGCGGCCTGGCTCTCCAGCAGGACTTCGGTATAGCAGCTGGCTTGTACCGCCAGCACGGCCGGCAGGTCGGCTGTGACCATCGGCCGCACGGTGAAAATCGTCATCGGCCGATTATAGCCGGCGAGGTCCGTGCATCCATGCCCGCCATGGCGCGTTTGGCAAGGCCTGGCGGGGCCTTCAGGGTTCTCCCGGCTATGGTTTACGTGCCTGTGGTGCCCTGAGCAATGTCCTTACAATTTTCAAAAAACAACTAACGGAAACTGCCTCGCAAATCCTTTTTCCCCAGAACCAGCTTGCCGCCTCCTCAGGGGACCGGCCGGAGGAAATTGATGCCCGAAGTGCGCAATTTGTCGCGGCTTTGGCGAGGTAAAGCGAAGTTCGCGCCGCGCCCCCCACTGGGCGCAGTCCGGCGCTGGCTCCGGTCTTTCCTGTGCCTGTATGCCCTGGGGTGTGCCACGCTGGCGCTTGCGGTGCCAGCCATGCCGGCGCATGCGGGGACCCAGCAGCTCGCCCGCAGCATGTCGTTCCCCGACCGCCCGATGCGCCTGATCGTGCCATTCCCGGCCGGCGGCGTTGCCGATGCGGTGGCGCGCATGCTGGCCGAGCGCCTCTCCGTGCGGCTGGGCGTGCCGGTGGAGGTCGACAACCGACCTGGCGCCGCCGGCACCATCGCCGGCGACGTGGTCGCCAAGGCCAGCTCCGATGGCCACACCCTGTTGTTGCACCAGGCCAATATGCTGATCCAGCCCGGACTGGAGCCGGTGCCGTACGACGTCGTGCGCGATTTCACGCCGGTTGCGCGCGTGGCCACCACGCCGCTGTTCCTGGTGATCGATGCCCGGCTGCCCATGCGCACGCCGGAGCAATGGATGACCGCGGTCAGGTCGAACCCGGGCTCCTACAGCTATGGCTACGGCCAGCCGGGCAGCCCCTCCCACCTGTACGCCGAGTACGCCGTGCGCGGCATCCGCAGCGGCGTGCCGCTGGTCACCGCCAAGGGTGAGGCCGCCGTGGTCCAGGAGATGCTGGCCGGCCGCGTCAGTGCCTGTTTCTGTTCGTTTGCCGCGGTCCAGGGCCAGGTCAGGAGCGGCGGGCTGCGCCTGCTCGGGGTGACGGGCGTGGCCCGCTCGCCGCTGGCGCCGCTGGTGCCGACGTTGCAGGAGTCGGGGCTGGAAGGCTATGCCGCGGCCGCCTGGTTTGGCGTGATGGCGCCGGCCAAGACCCCGCGCGCGATCGTCGCCAGGCTGGCGGTCGAGCTCGACGCGGTCATGTCCGAGCGCGAGGTGCGTTCGCGCCTGCAGGCGGCGGGGGTCACGCCGCTGCGCGATTCGCCGGAGGCGTTTGCCACCGCGATCCGCTCGGAATCTATCCAATGGCAGGTGATCCTGAAGGACGTCTCGCCGATACAGGAGCCTTGAGCAGCAAAGGGATGGGCAGGTTTGGGGGGCTAGGGCAAGTCTGGGAGGCTCCCCCGACGGGGGCATGTGGCGCGGGGCACACGGGCGCCAGCAGGGCTAGGTAGTACACCTTATAATGCGCGACTGTCCTGACCGGTGCCAACGTGACCGATTCTGCTCAAAACCTCGTCGAACTGACTGCGGTGGACTTCGCCTATGCGGACCACGGCAAGCCGATCCTGTCCGGCCTGACCATGCAATTCCCGCGTGGCAAGGTGATTGCGGTGATGGGCGGCTCGGGTTGCGGCAAGACCACGGTGCTGCGGCTGATCGGCGGCCAGGTCCGTCCGCAGGCAGGCACGGTCAGCTTTGCCGGCACCGATATCCACACGCTGGATACCCGCGGCCTGTACACGGTGCGCCGCCAGATGGGCATGCTGTTCCAGTTCGGCGCACTGTTTACCGATCTGTCGGTGTTCGACAATGTGGCGTTCCCGCTGCGCGAGCACACCGACCTGCCCGACTCGATGATCCGCGATCTGGTGCTGATGAAGCTCAACGCGGTCGGCCTGCGCGGCGCGCGCGACCTGATGCCGGCGCAGATCTCGGGCGGCATGGCGCGGCGCGTGGCGCTGGCGCGCGCGATTGCGCTGGACCCGGCGCTGCTGATGTATGACGAGCCCTTTGCCGGGCTGGACCCGATCTCGCTCGGACTGACCGCGCGCCTGATCCGCAGCCTGAACGACGCGCTGGGCGCCACCACGATCATCGTCTCGCACGACGTGCACGAGACCTTCCAGATCGCCGACTACGTCTATTTCATTGCCGACGGCCGCATCGTCGCGCAGGGCGAGCCCGAGGCGCTGCGTGCCTCCACCGACCCGTTCGTGCACCAGTTCGTCCATGCCGAGGCCGACGGCCCGGTGCCGTTCCACTACGCCGGACCTTCGCTGGCCGAGGATTTCGCCGGAGGAGCGCGGTGACGGACTTCTTTACCACCATCGGCGCGGCCGTGCGCCGCAGCGTGTCGGGGCTGGGCCGCGCCACGCGCATGTTCCTGACGCTGCTGGGCCTGTCGCCGACGCTGCTGCGCCGCTTCCGCCTGGTGACCGACCAGGTCTTCTTTGTCGGCAACCTGTCGCTGGTGATCATCGCGGTGTCGGGCCTGTTCGTCGGCTTCGTGCTTGGCCTGCAGGGCTACTACACGCTGAACCGCTACGGGTCCGAGCAGGCGCTTGGGCTGCTGGTGGCGTTGTCGCTGGTGCGCGAGCTGGGCCCGGTGGTGACCGCGCTGCTGTTCGCCGGCCGCGCCGGCACCTCGCTGACTGCCGAGATCGGCCTGATGAAGGCGGGCGAGCAGCTGACGGCCATGGAAATGATGGCGGTGAACCCGCTGCAGCGCGTGATCGCGCCGCGCTTCTGGGCAGGCGTGATCGCCATGCCGGTGCTGGCGGCGATCTTCAGCGCGGTCGGCATCCTGGGCGGCTACGTGGTGGGCGTGCAGTTGATCGGCGTTGACGCCGGCGCCTTCTGGTCGCAGATGCAGGGCGGCGTCGATGTGCGCGCCGACGTGCTCAATGGCGTGATCAAGAGCTTTATCTTTGGCATTGCCGTGACGTTTATTGCCCTGTACCAGGGCTTCGAGGCCAAGCCCACGCCGGAAGGCGTCTCGCGCGCGACCACCCGCACCGTGGTGATTGCGTCGCTGGCCGTGCTGGGGCTGGATTTCCTGCTGACCGCGCTAATGTTCAGCAACTGACGCGGGCCATACCAACGACAAGACAGCGACAAGAACACTACGGGGTTGAAGAAAGAGATTCCAATGAAAAAGAACGCACTCGATTTCTGGGTGGGGCTGTTCGTGGCGGCGGGGTTCGTCGCCGTGCTGTTCCTGGCCCTCAAGGCGGGGAACATGAGCGCCTTTTCCTTCCAGGACACCTACAGCGTGCAGGCGCGCTTTGACAACATCGGCGGGCTCAAGCCGCGCGCGCCGGTCAAGAGCGCGGGCGTGGTGGTCGGCCGCGTGGCGGCGATCCGCTTCGACGACAAGACCTACCAGGCCACCGTCGAGATGAGCCTGGAGAAGCGCTACCAGTTCCCCAAGGACACCTCGGCCAAGATCCTGACATCCGGATTGCTCGGCGAGCAGTACATCGGCCTTGAAGCCGGCGGCGACGCCGCCATGCTGGCCGAAGGCGCGCGCATCACCATGACGCAGTCGGCCGTGGTGCTGGAAAACCTGATCGGACAGTTCCTGTACAACAAGGCGGCAGATGCCGGCGGCGGTGCGCCGGCCGGTGCCAGCGCGCCGGCGCCGGCAGGGGACCTCAAATGAGCGTTGCGCCATCGTTCTGCAAGGGCCTGGCCGCAGTCGCTGCCGCGGCCGTGCTCGCCGGTTGCGCCACGGGCCCCACCGCCAATCCGAAAGACCCGCTTGAGCCGTTCAATCGCGAAATCTCGAAGATCAACGAAGACTTCGACAAGGGCATCCTGCGCCCGGTGGCCCAGGTCTATGCCGACTACATGCCCACGCCGGTGCAGCGCGCGGTGGAGAACTTCTTCTCCAACGTGAGCGATGTCTACTCGGCGGCGAACAACCTGCTGCAGGGCAAGCCCACCCGCGCCGCCGAGGACACCATGCGGGTGGCCATGAACACCGTGCTGGGGATCGGCGGCCTGATCGACATCGCCACCCCGGCCGGCCTGCCCAAGTACAAGGAAGACTTCGGCCAGACGCTGGGCGTGTGGGGCGTGCCGCCCGGGCCGTACCTGGTGCTGCCGCTGTTCGGGCCGAGCACCGTGCGCGACACCGGCGGCATGCTGGTGGACCGCAGTTTCGACCCGTCGGCCTATCTCTATCCGGTATCGCTGCGCAATTCGCTGACCGGCGTGCGCATCGTTGCCGGCCGGGCGCAGCTGCTCGGCGCCAGCAACCTGCTGGAGCAGGCGGCGCTGGACAAGTACTCGTTCCTGCGCGATTCCTACCTGCAGCGGCGCCAGTACCTGGTCTACGACGGCAACCCGCCTGACGGCGACGAAGATGCAGACAGCGCCCCGGAGACCCCGGCGGCGCGCCCTGAAGCCCCTGCCGGGACCGAAGGTGAAACGCCCGCGACGCCCGCCACGCCGGCTGCGCCGTCGCAGCCTGCAGCACAGGCGCCCGCCGCGCCGCCGGCCGACGCCTCGGCCCCGGCCGCCACCCCGGCGCAGCCTGCGCAGACGCCCTCGGGCGACCTGCAGCCTGAGAGCCAGAGCTTGCCGATACCGCCCATGGATCCGATGCAGCGGATCATGCCGGGGGTGCGTATCCGCTGACCCTGCGCGGCGCGGGCGGCTCCAGGGTCCGCGCCAGGCTGTGAATGCCCTGTGAGGGCTGAAACAATTTGTTTGTAAGTAGCGGGAAAGGCGCTTGCTGGTGCAACCACCGCCCCGCGCTTATGTTCCAATCTCCGCAAGGCCGCGCGCCAGCCTGGCGCCTGGCCAGTTCGCCCTCGGCGAAGAACGTCTTTGATAAAGAAGGAAAATCCATGATAAAGCGACTGTTGGTCCCCTTCCTTACGGTAGTTGCCTTCGCAGGCACGGCGCATGCCCAGGTGGCGGCCCAGGACGCGGCCACCCCGGATGGGCTGGTCAAGGCCGTGGTCAACGACGTGATGACCACCGTCAGGGCCGACAAGGACATGCAGGCCGGCAATATCGCCAAGATCACCGCGCTGGTCGAACAGAAGATCATCCCCAACGCCAACTTCCAGAAGACCACGCAGATCGCCATGGGCCGCAACTGGTCCAAGGCCACGCCCGAGCAGCAGAAGCAGATCACCGAGGAATTCAAGACCCTGCTGATCCGCACCTATGCCGGCGCCATTGCCCAGATCCGCGACCAGACCGTGCAGTACCGCCCGTACCGCGGCACGGCTGACGATACCGATGCCACCATCCGCACCCAGGTCGTCAACAAGGGCGAGCCGATCCAGATGGACTACCGCCTGGAAAAGACCGCCCAGGGCTGGAAGGTCTATGACATCAACGTGCTGGGCGCCTGGCTGACCGAAGCCTACAAGGGCAGCTTCAATACCATCGTCGGCCAGCAGGGCGTCGAGGGCGTGATCAAGACGCTGCAGGACCGCAACCGCCAGCTGGCCAGCGCCAAGAGCTGAGGCGCCTGCCCAACGGTGCGCCGCTGCAATGCAGCACGGCGCACCGATCTGCTCTACAATGGCCGCTCGCGGCACAGACTCCCGCCCGACGTGCGGGAGTCGTCGTTTTTGCCACTGTATTCAAGCTACCGATCCCCAGGCCACGCATCCATGCTCTCGCTAGGTACCTCGCTGACCAACCAGAACGCCGCCGCCGTGCTGCGTGACGGGCTGGCGCGCCTGGCGCAGGGCGAGGTGCAGGTCGACTGCACCGGCCTGGCGCAGGTGGATTCCTCCGCGGTCGCCGTGCTGCTGGCATGGAACCGCGCCGCCGCCGCGCGCAAGCAGGCGCTGTCGCTGCGCGGCGTGCCGCCGCAGCTGTCGCAACTGGCCAGCCTGTACGGCGTGGACGGTCTGCTGGGCCTGGCCCCCGCGGCCGCAGCGCAGGGGCACCACCACCGACATTGATCCGGCATCGCCGGTCGCCAGCACGGCGGCCGCCCGCGATGCCGCGGCGACGGCCCTGCGCGGTCGCCGAGCCCCTGGGGGCGGATCAAGCGGGACCATCCCCGCATCCCCTATAATTCCGGGTTGTTCGCCCATCCCCCCGCCTGCTACCGGTTCATGCCATGCCGGGCCAGGAAGTCCGGGCACGCAGTTGCTCCCCAATTCCCGGCGGCCGGCCCCAAAAATGCCGAACCCGCCACAAACAATCGGCCATGAAAGCCATTGAAATCCACGACGTTCGCAAGCGCTACCGCAACCTGCAGGCGCTCAAGGGCGTCAGCTTCACCGTCGAACGCGGCGAATTCTTCGGCCTGCTCGGGCCCAACGGCGCCGGCAAGACCACGCTGATCTCGATCCTCGCCGGCCTGAACCGCGCCGATTCCGGCCGCGTCAGTGTGCTTGGCCACGATGTCGTTGCCGACTACCGGATGGCCCGGCGTATGCTGGGCGTGGTGCCGCAGGAGCTGGTGTTCGATCCGTTCTTCACGGTGCGCGAGACGCTGCGGCTGCAGTCGGGCTACTTTGGCCTGACCCGCAACGACGACTGGATCGACGAGATCATGGCCAACCTGGACCTGACCGGGAAAGCCGACGCCAATATGCGCCAGCTCTCGGGCGGCATGAAGCGGCGCGTGCTGGTGGCGCAGGCGCTGGTGCACCGCCCGCCGGTGATCGTGCTGGACGAGCCCACTGCCGGTGTGGACGTGGAACTGCGCCAGACGCTGTGGAAATTCATCTCGCGCCTGAACCGGGAAGGGCACACCATCATCCTGACCACGCACTACCTGGAAGAGGCCGAGGCCCTGTGCGACCGCATTGCCATGCTCAAGTTCGGCGAGGTGGTGACGCTGGACCGCACCAGCAACCTGCTGACGCAGTTTGCCGGCCTGCAGCTGGTGCTGACCTTTGCGCGCGGCGTCCTGCCGCCGGCGCTGGAGCCGCTGCGCATGCCGGCCAACCCCGGCGAGCGCGCGGTGCGCCTGCGATTGTCGGGCTACCAGGCGGTTGAACCGATCCTGGCCGCCTGCCGCGAAGCGGGCTGTGACATCGAAAACATGGAAATCAACAAGGCCGACCTCGAGGACGTATTTGTGCAGATCATGCGCCGCGAGGGGCATATGCCCGGTGCGCTGCCCGATCCGGCGATGGAGGCCGTGGCATGAAGCAGCCTGGCGATATCGAGGTCCTGGACGACACCGGCCTCGGGCCGATGGCCGTGGGCGGCCTGGTGGGTTTCCGCACCCTGCTGTACAAGGAAGTGCTGCGTTTCTGGAAGGTGAGCTTCCAGACCGTGGCCGCGCCGGTGCTGACCGCGGTGCTGTACCTGCTGATCTTCGGCCATGTGCTGGAAGACCGGGTCAAGGTCTATGACCAGATCAGCTACACCGCCTTCCTGGTGCCCGGCCTGGTGATGATGAGCGTGCTGCAGAACGCGTTTGCCAACAGCTCGTCATCGCTGATCCAGTCCAAGATCACCGGCAACCTGGTGTTCGTGCTGCTGCCGCCCTTGTCGCACTGGGAAATGTTCGGCGCCTATGTGGTGGCCTCGGTGATCCGCGGGCTGACCGTGGGCCTGGGCGTGCTGCTGGTGACGGCGTGGTTTGCCAACCTGCATTTTGCCAATGTGGGCTGGATCCTCGTCTTTGCGCTGCTGGGTGCGGGCATCCTAGGCACGCTGGGCCTGATCGCCGGCATCTGGGCCGAGAAATTCGACCAGCTGGCCGCGTTCCAGAACTTCCTGATCATGCCGGCGACCTTCCTGTCCGGCGTGTTCTATTCGATCCATTCGCTGCCCGCCTTCTGGCAGGCGGTGTCCCATGCCAATCCGTTCTTCTACATGATCGACGGTTTCCGCCATGGCTTCTTCGGCGTCTCGGACGTGTCGCCGCTGTTCAGCCTGGCGGTGGTCGGATCGGCGTTCGTGGTGCTGGCCGCGCTGGCGCTGCGCTTGCTGAAGTCCGGATACAAGCTGCGCCACTGAACTGTGGCCGGCCATACTGAATCACGCTGAAGAGAACCCCATGCTGCCTACACCGGAACAAGTCAGGGATTACATTGCCCAAGGACTGCCCTGCGAACATCTGCAAGTCGAGGGCGATGGCCAGCACTTCTTTGCCACCATCGTCAGCGCCGAATTTGAAGGCAAGCGGCTGATCCAGCGCCACCAGCGCGTCTACGCCGCGCTGGGCGACCGCATGCGTGCCGAGATCCACGCGCTGTCGATGAAGACGCTGACGCCTGCCGAGTGGCAGGCGGGCGAAGGCAAGTAAGCCCCGCCAATATGCGCCGCGCCACCCGCGCGGCCCCAGAACCATGACGCCGGGCGCGTGCCCGGCTCCAGACGACAGAACATGGACAAATTCCAGATCCACGGCAATGGCCCGCTGAAGGGCGAAATCCGCGTGTCGGGCGCCAAGAACGCAGCCCTGCCGATCCTGTGCGCGGGCCTGCTGACGGCGGATACCGTTTCGCTGGACAACGTGCCTAACCTGCAGGACGTGCGCACCACCCTCAAGCTGCTGCGCCAGATGGGCATGCAGGCCGAGCTGGATGGCGCCCGCGTGACCCTGAACGGCGCCGACGTCAACGTGCTCGAGGCCCCGTACGAGCTGGTCAAGACCATGCGCGCCTCGATCCTGGTGCTGGGCCCGCTGGTGGCCCGCTTCGGCGAGGCCCGCGTGTCGCTGCCCGGCGGCTGCGGCATCGGCGCGCGCCCGGTCGACCAGCACATCAAGGGCCTGCAGGCGATGGGCGCCGAGATCACCATCGAACACGGCTTTATCCATGCGCGGGCCAAGCGCCTGAAGGGCGCGCGCGTGGTCACCGACATGATCACCGTGACCGGCACCGAGAACCTGCTGATGGCCGCCACGCTGGCCGAAGGCGAGACCGTGCTGGAAAACGCCGCGCGCGAGCCCGAGGTGACCGACCTGGCCCAACTGCTGGTCAAGATGGGCGCGAAGATCGAAGGCATCGGCACCGACCGCCTGGTAGTGCAGGGCGTGGAGCGCCTGCATGGCGCCAGCCACAGCGTGATCGCCGACCGCATCGAGGCCGGTACCTTCCTGTGCGCCGCCGCCGCGACGCTGGGCGACCTGGTGCTGCGCGGCGTACAGCCGGACATCCTCGACACCGTGCTCGACAAGCTGCGCGAAGCCGGCGCAAAACTCGAGACCGGCGCCGACTGGATCCGCCTGGCCATGCCCCAACGCGCGAAGGCCGTGAGTTTCCGCACCTCGGAATACCCGGCCTTCCCGACCGATATGCAGGCGCAGTTCATGGCGCTCAATGCCGTGGCCGAAGGCACCGCGCGCGTGACCGAGACCATCTTCGAAAACCGCTTCATGCACGTGCAGGAACTGAACCGCCTGGGCGCCGACATCGCGGTCGAAGGCAATACCGCGGTGGTCAACGGCGTGCCGCGCCTGTCGGGCGCCAACGTGATGGCGACCGACCTGCGCGCCTCGGCCAGCCTGGTGATCGCCGGCCTGGTGGCCGATGGCGAGACCGTGATCGACCGCATCTACCACCTGGACCGCGGCTACGACCGCATGGAAGACAAGCTGTCGGCAGTGGGCGCGAAGATCCGCCGCATTGCCTGAGGAAGTCCGATGAGCCCCACTTTCAACGCATCGCCCAACCAGCTGACGCTGGCGCTGTCCAAGGGCCGCATCTTCACCGAGACGCTGCCGCTCTTGGAAGCCGCCGGCATCCGCGTCACCGAGGACCCCGAGACCTCGCGCAAGCTGATCCTGCCGACCTCCGACCCGGCCGTGCGCGTGGTGATCGTGCGCGCCTCGGACGTGCCGACCTACGTCCAGTATGGCGCCGCCGATTTCGGCGTGGCCGGCAAGGACGTGCTGATGGAAAGCGGCATGGCCGGCCTGTACGCGCCGATCGACCTGAACATCGCGCGCTGCCGCATGTCGGTGGCGGTGCCGGCCGGGTTTGACTATGCCAACGCGGTGCGCCAGGGCGCGCGCCTGGCCGTGGCCACCAAGTATGTGCAGACCGCGCGCGAGCATTTTGCGAAAAAGGGCGTTCACGTCGACCTGATCAAGCTGTACGGTTCGATGGAGCTGGGCCCGCTGGTGGGCCTGTCCGACGCCATCGTCGACCTGGTCAGCACTGGCAGCACGCTGCGCGCCAACAACCTGGTTGAAGTCGAAGAGATCGTGCAGATCTCGTCGCGGCTGGTGGTGAACCAGGCCGCGCTCAAACTCAAGCGCGAGCGGCTTGCGCCGATTCTCGACGCATTCGAACGGGCTTCGGCGGCGCTGGCGTAAGGCCACACCAGGCCCGCGCCGACTGAGAGGAAAGTAGTCATGAACGCAACCGAAATGGAAAACCTGCCGATCCGCCGGCTCGATTCCAGCAAGCCTGGCTTTGCCGAGGCGCTGCGCCAGGTGCTGGCCTTCGAGGCTGGCGAGGACGAGGCCATCGATCGCGCCGCGGCGCAGATCCTGGCTGACGTGAAGGCGCGCGGGGATGCCGCGGTGCTGGAATACACCAAGCGCTTCGACCGCGTGGAAGCGTCGTCGATGGGCGCGCTGGAGGTGTCGCAGCAGCAGCTCGAAGCCGCGCTCGAAGACCTCGAGCCCAAGCGCCGCGCCGCGCTGGAGGCCGCCGCCGCGCGCGTGCGCGCCTACCACGAGAAGCAGAAGATCGAATGCGGCAGCCACAGCTGGGAATACACCGAGGCCGACGGCACCATGCTCGGCCAGAAGGTGACGCCGCTGGACCGCGTCGGCATCTATGTGCCGGGCGGCAAGGCCGCGTATCCGTCGTCGGTGCTGATGAACGCAATCCCGGCGCGCGTGGCGGGCGTGAAGGAAATCATCATGGTCGTGCCCACGCCGGGCGGCGTGCGCAATGAGCTGGTGCTGGCCGCCGCGCAGATCGCCGGCGTGGACCGCGTGTTCACCATCGGCGGTGCCCAGGCGATTGGCGCGCTGGCCTACGGCACGGCGACGCTGCCGCAGGTCGACAAGATCGTCGGCCCGGGCAATGCCTATGTGGCCGCGGCCAAGCGGCGCGTATTCGGCACCGTCGGCATCGACATGATTGCCGGCCCGTCCGAGATCCTGGTGATCTGCGACGGCACCACCGACCCCGACTGGGTGGCGATGGACCTGTTCTCGCAGGCCGAGCACGACGAACTGGCGCAGTCGATCCTGCTGTGCCCGGACGCCGGCTATATCGCCCGCGTCGAAGCCAGCATCCAGCGCCAGCTCGGCACCATGCCGCGGCGCGAGGTGATTGCCGCCTCGATCTCCGGCCGTGGCGCGCTGATCAAGGTTCGCGACATGGAAGAGGCCTGCGAGATCGCCAACGCGATCGCGCCCGAGCACCTGGAGATCTCCGCCGAGAACCCGCGCCAGTGGAGCGAGAAGATCCGCCACGCCGGCGCCATCTTCCTGGGCCCCTATACCAGCGAGTCGCTCGGCGATTACTGCGCAGGCCCGAACCACGTGCTGCCGACCTCGCGCACCGCGCGCTTCTCTTCGCCGCTGGGCGTCTATGACTTCCAGAAGCGTTCGAGCCTGATCGAAGTGAGCGAGGGCGGGGCGCAGATGCTCGGCCAGATCGCCGCCGAGCTGGCCTATGGCGAAGGCCTGCAGGCCCACGCCCGCAGCGCGGAATATCGGTTCACCAAACGCAGTTGATCTACTGACCCACGCTGCCTGATAACGCAGCCAACTTTGGAGTTCCCATGTCAGCCGTAGAGCCCTCCCTGATCGAACGCATCATCCGTGACGACGTGCGCGCCATGGGCGCCTACCACGTGCCGGATTCGCACGGTCTGGTCAAGCTCGACGCGATGGAGAACCCGTACCGGCTGCCTCCCGATCTGCGCCGCGAACTGGCCGAGCGCCTGGGCGAGGTCGCGCTGAACCGCTACCCCGTGCCCAGCAGCGAAGCGCTGCGCGCCAAGCTGAAGACTGTGATGCAGGTGCCCGCCGGCATGGACGTGCTGCTTGGCAACGGCTCCGACGAGATCATCAGCATGCTGGCGCTGGCCGCGGCCAGGCCCGGCGCCAAGGTGATGGCGCCGGTGCCGGGCTTCGTCATGTACGCAATGTCGGCGCAGTTCGCCGGCCTGCAGTTCGTCGGCGTGCCGCTGCGCGCGGACTTCACGCTCGACCGCGCCGCCATGCTGGCGGCGATGGCCGAGCACCAGCCCGCCATCATCTACCTGGCGTACCCGAACAACCCCACCGGCAACCTGTTCGATGCCGCCGACATGGAGGGCATCGTCCGCGCCGCCCAGGGCGAGGTCTGCAACAGCCTGGTGGTGGTCGACGAGGCCTACCAGCCGTTCGCGCAGCACAGCTGGATGCCGCGCCTGACGGAATTCGGCAACCTGCTGGTGATGCGCACCGTGTCCAAGCTGGGCCTGGCCGGCATCCGCCTGGGCTACTTGGCCGGCGCGCCCGAATGGCTGTCGCAGCTGGACAAGGTGCGCCCGCCGTACAACGTCAACGTGCTGACCGAAGCCGCCGCGCTGTTCGCGCTGGAGCACGTGTCGGTGCTGGACGAACAGGCCGCCCAGCTGCGCGACGAACGCACCTGCGTGGCCGAAGGCATGGCCGCGCATGCGGGCGTGACGGTGTTCCCCAGCGCCGCCAATTTCCTGCTCGCGCGCGTGCCGGATGCCGCACAGACGTTCGACCGGCTGCTGGCCCGCAAGGTATTGATCAAGAACGTGAGTAAAATGCACCCGTTGCTGGCCAATTGTCTGCGCGTCACGGTCAGCACCCCCGAAGAAAACGCGCAGTTCCTTGAGGCATTCGCAGCGTCGCTGCAGGATTAACACCATGCGTGTTGCAGAGGTCACCCGCAATACTTCGGAAACGCAAATTCGCGTTTCCCTGAATCTCGACGGCAGCGGCCGCCAGAAACTGGCGTCCGGCGTGCCGTTCCTTGACCACATGCTGGACCAGATCGCCCGGCATGGCATGTTCGACCTGGAGGTCGAAGCCACCGGCGACACGCATATCGACGACCACCATACGGTGGAAGACGTGGGCATCACGCTCGGCCAGGCGGTGGCAAAGGCCATCGGCGACAAGAAAGGCATCACCCGCTACGGCCACAGCTACGTGCCGCTGGACGAATGCCTGTCGCGCGTGGTGATCGATTTCTCCGGCCGCCCCGGCCTGGAATTCCACGTGCCGTTCACGCGTGCGCGCGTGGGCAGCTTCGACGTGGACCTGACCATCGAATTCTTCCGCGGCTTCGTCAACCATGCGGGCGTGACCTTGCATATCGACAACCTGCGCGGCATCAATGCCCACCATCAGTGCGAAACCGTGTTCAAGGCCTTTGGCCGGGCACTGCGCATGGCGGTGGAGCTGGACCCGCGCGCGGCGAACACGATCCCGTCGACCAAGGGTACGCTCTGACCTTTCCACCACGGTAGGCGTGCCGGCTGGTTGCGGCGCCCGCTGACCTTCCAAGCCTGAACCTGGCCAGCGATGCTGGCGACCCGCAACCGATGGATACGCTCAAGTCGTTTATTTCGCTGCTGGCGCTGATCAACCCGATCGGGGCGATCCCGTTCTTCATCAGCCTGACCAGCCTGCAGACGGAAGCGGAAAAGCTGCGTACCATCAAGATCGCATCGGTTTCGGTGGCGATCGTGGTGGCGGTGTCGGCCTTGCTGGGGCAGCAGATCATCGAGTTCTTCAATATCTCGGTGGCGTCGCTGCAGGTGGGTGGCGGGCTCATCATGATCATGATGGCCATGAACATGCTGAACGCGCAGACCAGCCGCACCAAGGCCACGCCGGAAGAAGAGGACGAGGCCGAGGTAAAGTCCAGCATCGCGGTGGTGCCGCTGGCGCTGCCGCTGCTGACCGGGCCGGGCTCGATCAGCACGGTGATCGTCTATGCCGGCAAGACCCAGCACTGGTACCAGTTGCTGATCCTGGTCGGCCTTGGCGTGGTGATCGGTGCGGTGGTGTACCTGGTGTTCCGCGCGGCCGACCCGATCGCCCGGGTCATCGGCCGCACCGGCATCAATATCGGCACGCGCCTGATGGGGCTGATCCTGTCGGCGCTGGCCGTGGAATTCATTGTGGACGGGCTGAAGACATTGTTGCCTGTTTTGAAATCATGACTACCATAGCAATTGTGGATTACGGCATGGGCAACCTGCGCTCGGTGGCGCAGGCGCTGCGTGCCGCGGCGCCGGAAGCGGACGTGCGTGTGGTGGATGCCCCCGAAGGCATCCGCTCGGCCGACCGCGTGGTGCTGCCCGGCCAGGGCGCGATGCCCGACTGCATGTCGGCGCTGGGCGCGTCCGGGCTGCAGGAGGCGGTGGTGCAGGCCGCCGCCAGCAAGCCGATGCTGGGTGTGTGCGTGGGCGAGCAGATGCTGTTCGAGTTCAGCACCGAAAGCCGGGCCGGCGCGGACCGTACGCCGGCGCTGGGCCTGATGCCCGGCCAGGTGGTGCGCTTTGCGCTGGACGGCATGACGCAGCCCGACGGCTCGCGCTACAAGGTGCCGCAGATGGGTTGGAACCGGGTGCGCCAGGCCAGGCCTCACCCGCTGTGGGACGGTATCCCGGACGACAGCTGGTTCTATTTCGTCCACAGTTACTATGTGCAGGCGCAGGACCCGGCCCATGTTGCCGGTGAAACGGAATACGGAGTCGTATTTACCAGCGCGGTAGCGCGCGATAATATTTTCGCGACGCAGTTCCACCCCGAGAAGAGCGCGGCCCTGGGCCTGCAGCTGTACCGGAACTTCGTCCACTGGAATCCCTGACCCGATTCGTTTTTTTACCGATCATCGACCGCTAACTCGACCCGTCACCCGACCTGTTTCCGATCGACTATCGACCCGACCTGACCGGCAGCGCCGGTCTCGCTCAATCTCTATCACTCAACCACGCTCGTCACGCATATGTTGCTCATTCCGGCCATCGACCTGAAGGACGGTCAGTGTGTACGCCTCAAACAAGGCGACATGGACCAGGCCACCGTCTTTTCCGAAGATCCCGCCGCCATGGCACGCCACTGGGTGGAGCAGGGCGCCCGCCGCCTGCACCTGGTGGACCTGAATGGCGCGTTCGTGGGCAAGCCCCGCAACGAGGAGGCCATCAAGGCCATCATCGCCGAGGTCGGCGACGAGATCCCGGTGCAGCTGGGGGGCGGCATCCGCGACCTGAACACCATCGAACGCTGGCTGGATGACGGGCTGTCGTACGTCATCATCGGCACCGCCGCGGTGAAAAACCCCGGCTTCCTGAAGGACGCCTGCTCGGCCTTCGGCGGCCATATCATCGTCGGCCTGGATGCCAAGGACGGCAAGGTGGCGACCGACGGCTGGAGCAAGCTGACCGGCCACGAGGTGGCGGACCTGGCACGCAAGTATGAAGACTACGGCGTCGAGGCGATCATCTACACCGATATTGGCCGCGACGGCATGCTGCAGGGGATCAATATCGATGCCACCGTCAAGCTGGCGCAATCGATGTCGATCCCGGTGATCGCCAGCGGCGGGCTGTCCAACCTGGCCGACATCGACAACCTCTGCGCGGTCGAGGGCGAAGGTGTCGAAGGCGTCATTTGCGGCCGCGCGATCTACTCCGGGGATCTCAACTTTGCCGCCGCGCAGGCGCTGGCGGACAAGCTGCGCGACGGGCAATAAGGCAACGCGCCGCGGGCGCAGCCGCCGCCAGACTGGAGCTGGCGGCGGACAAGGAATCTCATGCTAGCCAAACGTATCATCCCCTGCCTGGACGTGACCAACGGGCGGGTGGTCAAGGGCGTCAACTTTGTCGAGCTGCGCGACGCGGGCGATCCCGTGGAAATCGCGCGCCGCTATGATGAGCAGGGCGCCGATGAAATCACATTCCTGGACATCACCGCGACCAGCGACGGGCGTGACCTGATGCTGCACATCATCGAGGCTGTGGCTTCGCAGGTCTTTATCCCGCTGACGGTGGGCGGCGGCGTGCGCACGGTCGAAGACGTGCGGCGCCTGCTCAATGCCGGCGCGGACAAGATCAGCGTCAACTCGTCGGCCATCGCCAATCCGCAACTGGTCTCGGACGCCACCGCCAGGTACGGCTCGCAGTGCATCGTGGTGGCGATCGACGCCAAGCGCAGCTCCGCCCCGGGCGAAGCGCCGCGCTGGGAAGTCTTCACCCATGGCGGGCGCAAGGCCACCGGGCTGGACGCGGTCGAATGGGCGCGAGAGATGGCCGCGCGCGGCGCCGGCGAGATCCTGCTGACCAGCATGGACCGCGACGGCACCAAGAGCGGTTTCGACCTGGAACTGACCCGCGCCGTCAGCGACGCGGTACCTGTGCCGGTGATCGCCTCGGGCGGCGTCGGCGGCCTGCAGGACCTGGCCGACGGCATCACCCAGGGCCGCGCCGACGCGGTGCTGGCCGCCAGCATCTTCCACTACGGGCAACACACCGTGGGCGAAGCCAAGGCATTCATGGCCCGCGAGGGCATTCCCGTGCGGATCTGATCATGGCAAAGAAGTGGCTCAACAAGGTCAAATGGGACGATAACGGCCTGGTGCCGGTGATCGTGCAGGAAGTCGGCTCGAACGACGTGCTGATGTTCGCGTTCATGAACCGCGACGCGCTGCAGCGCACCGTGGAGCTGGGCGAGGCCGTGTTCTGGTCGCGCTCGCGCAAGCGCCTGTGGCACAAGGGCGAAGAGTCCGGCCACGTGCAGAAGGTGCATGAGATCCGCCTGGACTGCGATGAAGACGTGGTCCTGCTCAAGGTGACCCAGATCGACAATATCGCCTGCCATACCGGGCGCCATTCCTGCTTCTTCCAGAAGTTCGAGGGTGATGTGGAGGCCGGCGACTGGCAGACGGTCGAGCCGGTGCTGAAGGACCCTGCCCAGATCTACACCAAGCCATGAGCGACACCCAACTCAGCAGCAACGATGTCCTGGCGCGCCTGGCCGAAGTGCTGGAATCGCGCAAGCCCGCCAACGGCGGCGACCCTGACAAGTCCTATGTGGCGCGCCTGTTCAGCAAGGGCGACGACGCCATCCTGAAGAAGATCGGCGAGGAAGCCACCGAGACCGTGATGGCCGCCAAGGACGCGCGCGCCGCCGGGCAGACTGGCGCCGAGGCCGGCAAGGTGGTCTACGAAGTGGCCGACCTGTGGTTCCATTGCATGGTATTGCTGGCCAACTTCGGCCTGACCCCTGCGGATGTGGTCAACGAGCTCGCGCGGCGCGAAGGGCTGTCCGGCCTCGAGGAAAAGGCCCGGCGCAAGGACTAGGTGGCCCGCGCAGGCTGGTCTTCCGCCTGCCCAAGGCAGGCTCTTAATAAAAGGGCGATTATGGCGAACGACTACACCGGGCAAGTCACCACCCCCAGCGGCGAACAGTTGAGCAGCCTGCGCAAGCTGCTGCACATCCTGTATGCCCTGTATGCGATCTTCTGGCTGACCGGCGGCATCACCGCGCTGATTGCAATCGTGATCAACTACGTCAAGCGCGACGACGCTCGCGGCTCGCTGTATGCCTCGCACTTCGCCTGGCAGATCCGTTCGTTCTGGTGGTCAGTAGTGTGGGGCGTGCTTGGCGGGGTGCTGTTCGCGACAGTCGTGCTGATGCCGCTGGCCTTTGCCGTCTGGGGCGTGCTGTCGCTGTGGATGCTGTATCGTATCGTCAAGGGCTGGCTGTACCTGAATGACAGCAAGCCGATGTACCCGGATCAGCAGTTCTGATGCCGGGCAGGCCGGGGCGCACGAAGCTGACAGCGGGTGCCGCGGCCGTCGCAATGAAATCTTCATGAACGCTCAGGATAATTGCATCTTCTGCAAGATCGTGGCCGGCCAGCTACCGTCGCGCAAGGTCTACGAAGACGACGACATGGTGGCCTTCCACGATATCCATCCCAAGGCCCCGGTACACTTTCTGGTCGTTCCCAGGTTGCATGTCGACTCGCTGGCCGATTGCGGCGCCGGCGAAGGGGCGGTGCTTGCTAGAATGATGCTGAAGGTGCCTGAACTGGCGCGCGCGGCAGGTTGTGCCAACGGTTTCCGGACGGTGATCAATACCGGCCCGGACGGTGGGCAAGAGGTCTACCACCTGCACCTGCATGTGCTGGGTGGGCCGCGCCACGAGTGGAAAGGACCGCTGCCCTGACCGGGCAGCCTTGGCATGGGAGCGCCCGCGGCGTTAACGCCTCGGGGCAGAAGCTGCGCCGGCAACCGTCGCCCGGCGCGGCCATAACGGGACGGAACAACGGGTCCGGGCATATCTGATTACGCCCGCGGCTTCATCAGGAGCAAGAAATGGGTTCGTTTAGCATTTGGCACTGGCTGATCGTGCTGGTGATCGTCATGCTCGTGTTCGGCACCAAGAAACTGCGCAATATCGGCCAGGACCTGGGCGGCGCGGTCAAGGGCTTCAAGGATGGCATGAAGGACGGCGAGGGCAAGGCTGCCGCCGATCCCGCCCAGTCCAAGGAACTGCGCGACTCCACCACCATCGACGTCGAAGCCAAGGAAAAGACCCGCCAGCAGTAATCCGGCGGTGTGTCATCCCTTCGACGCAAACCTCGCTGCCTGCGTGTCGTCCCGCGCCTGCGCTTTTCCGCATGTTGTCCGCATGATGTGTCCGCATGATTGATCTCGGCATTTCCAAGCTGGCGCTGATCGGCGCCGTGGCACTGATCGTGATCGGTCCCGAACGGCTGCCCAAGGTTGCGCGCACTGTGGGCGCGCTGGTCGGCCGGGCGCAGCGCTACATCAACGACGTCAAGGCCGAAGTCAGCCGCGAGGTTGAACTGGAAGAACTGCGCAAGATGCGCACGGAATTCGAGGACGCCGCGCGCGATGTCGAGCGCACCATTCACAAGGAAGTCAGCGAGCAGACCCAGGCGCTGAACGAAGCCCTGGGCGGTGCCGAGGGAACCAGCGGCGGCAGTAGCGCCGACGCCGGTGGCGGCTTCGTGCCAAGCTGGGATGCGGCCCACAAGGCGCACAACGGGCGCAAGAGCTGGCGCGTCAAGCAGGGCGCCCGCCCGCTCTGGTTCAAGCGCCAGCACAATGTCCGCGTCTGGGTGCAGTCGGGCGCGGCGCGCGTCAAGCGCCACCGGCCGGTCACCCGGCCATCCCGATCCTTCTTCGAGTGAGCATGCGCCGCGGCAACACCTTGCCGGCCGTCGTTCCGGCCGCTGCCGTCGTGGCCGCAGTCCTGGTTGCATTCGCGCGCCGCCGCGTTGCGGCCCCATCGATCCACCTTGCCAGCCCCCGCGGCTGAGCGGTTCACGCCATGAGCGACACCCGGTCCCCAGATCCCCAAGACCCGCAAGACGAGTCGCAGCAGGAAACCTTTATTTCCCACCTGGTCGAACTGCGCCAACGCCTGGTCAAGGCGGTGGCCGGCATCATCCTGGTCTTCGTCAGCCTGGTCTACTGGGCCCCGGTGATTTTCAACCTGTTTGCCGCGCCGCTGATGGAGTCGCTGCCCAAGGGCGGCAAGATGATCGTGACCGATGTCACCGGCTCGTTCTTCGTGCCGATGAAAGTCACCTTGCTGGTGGCCTTCCTGATCGCGCTGCCGTGGGTGCTGTACCAGGTCTGGCAGTTTGTCGCGCCCGGCCTGTACCAGCATGAGAAGCGCCTGATCCTGCCGCTGGTATCGAGCAGCTATTTCCTGTTCCTGTGCGGCGTGGCGTTCGCGTATTTCCTGGTGTTCCCCACGGTGTTCCATTTCATGGCGCACTACAACGCCCCGCTGGGGGCGGAGATGTCGACTGACATCGACAAATACCTCAGCTTTGCCATGACCACTTTCCTGGCCTTCGGCATCACCTTCGAGGTGCCGGTGGTGGTGATCGTGCTGGTGCGCTTTGGCGTGGTGGAGCTGGAAAAGCTCAAGCAGATCCGCCCCTATGTGATCGTGGGGGCCTTCATCATCGCGGCCATCGTGACCCCTCCCGATGTGCTGTCGCAGCTGCTGCTGGCCGTGCCGCTGGTGGCGCTTTATGAACTGGGACTGCTGCTGGCGCGTTTTGTCGGCCGTCCGTCCCCTGAAGCGGCTGCTTCAGGGGAAACGCAGCCCGACTAATTCGGCTGAGGTAGGCCTTTCAGGCCTGCCTAGCCCCGTTTTGCACCAAAACGGGGATTTCCCCATCCATTCCTGTTGCTCCCCCACAACAAAAACCGCCAGTAAGCATGGTTTACGCCGAAAAAGCCTTCTGACGGCCGGGGGGGCTGGCACATAATACGCAGCAGACGTGAATGTAAATGCGTCGCCCAAGTACTTGGGCAACCAAGATTTCCCAATCAGTTGACAAGGAAAGTGTCGATATGAAGATGAAACTGTTTGCTGCTGCCGTCGCCGCTCTGGCCGCTGGTGGCGCGTATGCCCAATCGAGCGTGACCCTGTACGGCGTGGCTGACGTCGGCCTCGAGTACGTCAACAACGCCAACGCCGCTGGCGACGACCTGTTCCGCATGTCGTCGGGTAACCAGTCCGGTTCGCGCTGGGGCCTGCGTGGCGTGGAAGACCTGGGCGGCGGCCTGAAGGGCGTGTTCGTGCTGGAAAGCGGTTTCGACCTGGACAACGGCACGTCGGCTCAAGGTGGTCGTCTGTTCGGTCGTCAAGCCTACGTCGGTCTGCAAAGCCAATTCGGCTCGCTGCTGCTGGGCCGTCAGCAAACGTCGTTCTATGACTTCGGTCTGCAGTTCGACCCGATGGCCATTTCGTCGCGCTACGGCATCCTGTCGCAAGACGCTCAATTCGCTGCGCGCGCTGATAACACCGTCAAGTACATCGGCAAGTTCGGTGGCCTGACCGCTTCGGCCTTCTACAGCTTCAACAACAACGGCCAGGAAGTCGCCGGCGCATTCCGCCGCGGCCAACAGTACGGCGCCCTGGTGAGCTACGCAGCTGGCCCGTTCGCAGTTGGTGCTGCTTATGACGAAATCCACGGCACCGTGTCGGCTGGTGGCGTTGACCAAAGCGGCCAGCGCACTCGCCGCGCTACCGTTGGCGCCAACTACGCCTTCGGTCCGGCCAAGGTCTATGCCGGCTATCGCTGGGCCAAGGCCTTCGACGGCGCTGCGCTGCCTGGCGGCACGACGGTTGACAATGGTATCCTGACCACGTCGACGGCTTCGAACCTGTACTGGCTGGGTCTGGGTTACCAGCTGACCCCGGCGTTCTCGCTGTCGGGCGCTGCTTACTACCAAGACTTCCGCAAGAGCGAAGCGGATCCGTGGCAGTTCGTGATCACGGCCGACTACGCGCTGTCGAAGCGTACCGACGTGTACACCTCGCTGTCGTACACCCTGAACGACAAGGGCTCGGCCCTGGGCGTGAACGGTTTCAACACCGCCACCACCACCAACGTTCAGGCGAACAAGGATCAGTTCGGTGCTGTGGTTGGTCTGCGCCACAAGTTCTAATCTGACGCGGGCGTAAGCTCGCTTAGGATTGGCTTGAACCAAAAGGCCGGCATCCGTAAGGATGCCGGCCTTTTGTCTTGTGCGGCACCAAGTGCTGGTACAGGCTGTTGCGCTGCTATTGTGCTGTGCCAGCCATGCCGTGCCTGGATAGCCGGCCGGAGAACGGGTGGCGTGGGCGCAGCGCGGTGTGCCGGCATTCTGCTTCGCGGCGATTTGGATCGGGCGCGGCGTTGCTCGTGCCGATCGTGACCGGTATGCACGTCGATCACGCCCCCGGGCGTGAGTTGCGCCTACCAGTGACGACCCCTGGTTCCACCGCCGCGATCCGGCAGCGCGGCGCGGCATTCCGTGATCGTTGCCTCGATGCCAAGGGCAGCAACTGCGCCAGGCATAAAAAAACCCCGCCATCCAAGGCGGGGCTTCTTCTTCAGGGCCGTGTCGTCGTGCCCGGCCTCACTCTTCCTCTTCAAACGGCAGCGAGCGGCGCGGCGGCGGAGGCCGTTTGCCGATGGTCACCGTCAGGTCCGTTGGCTTGCCGCGGCGGATCACGGTCATCTTGATGTCCACGCCCGGCTTGAGCTGGGCAATCGCGTTGAGCAGCGCGGTCGTGTCCGTGATCGACAAGCCATCCACCTTGGTCAGCACATCGCCGGGCTTCACGCCCGCCTTGTCGGCCGGCCCACCCTGGACCACCGCGGCGATCAGTGCGCCTTCCTTGGCATCGAGGCCGAACGATTCGGCGATCTCGGGCGTCATGTCCTGCGGCTCGACCCCGATCCAGCCACGCGTCACGCTGCCGGTGGAAATGATCGATTCCATCACCTGCTTGGCGGTCGACACCGGAATCGCAAAGCCGATCCCCAGCGAGCCGCCCGAACGCGAGTAGATCGCCGTGTTGATGCCCAGCAGGTTGCCCTGCGCATCCACCAGCGCGCCGCCGGAGTTGCCCGGGTTGATGGCCGCGTCGGTCTGGATGAAGTTCTCGAAGGTATTGATGCCCAGGTGGCTGCGGCCCAGCGCCGACACAATGCCCATCGTCACCGTCTGGCCGACGCCGAACGGGTTGCCGATGGCCAGCACCACGTCGCCTACCTTTACGTTCTCGAGCCGGCCCAGCGTGATCGCGGGCAGGTCCTTGAGCGTCACTTTCAGCACGGCCAGGTCGGTTTCCGGGTCGGAGCCTACCACCTTGGCGTTGGCTTTGCGGCCGTCGGTCAGCGCGATCTCGATTTCATCGGCGCCGTCGACCACGTGGTGGTTGGTTAGAATGTAACCCTCGGCGCTGACAATGACGCCGGACCCCAGGCTGGAGACCGGCTCCTGCCGCTCAGGCAGGCGGTCGCCAAAGAAGAAGCGGAACCACGGATCCTCGGCCTGCGGGTTGGGCGAGCGCTTGTTGCCGTTCTTGCTGGTAAAGATATTGACGACGGCCGGCATGGCCATCTGGGCGGCTTCGCTGTAAGACCCTTCGGCCGCAGGACCGGACACGTTGGGCACGACTTCCTTGAGCGCCACGATGGGCGAACCGGACTGGACCGCGACGCGCCCCCTCTGCAGCCAATCAGGCTTGAGCGTTGCCACGACGAACCAGACCGCCAGCACGACGGTGACAGCCTGGGCAAAGAACAGCCAAAAGCGCCGCAACATATTGGAGTTTTGAGCAGAAAATGAAAACAAAAGAGCTTGAATTGTACTTGAATGACCTGTTGGAAGTTTCCCGCTACAAGGACTATTGTCCCAACGGGCTGCAAGTGCAAGGTCGCTCAGAGGTCACACACGTCGTGACAGGAGTGACTGCAAGCCTGGCATTGGTCGATGCCGCGATCGAAGCGGGGGCCGACGCCATCCTCGTCCATCACGGCTACTTCTGGAAAAACGAAGATGCTCGCGTGGTCGGGCAGAAGCACGCGCGTCTGAAGCGCCTGCTTGGCGCGGACGTCAACCTGTTCGCCTTCCACCTGCCCCTGGATAACCACCCGGAGTTCGGCAACAACGCCCAGCTCGGCCTGCAGCTCGGCTTCACCCCGACCGGCCGCTTCAGCGACGACCAGCTCGGCTGGACCGGCACGCTGCCTGCGCCGATGCCGCTCTCTGCGCTGGCCGCGCATGTTGGTGGCGTGCTGGGGCGCGAGCCGCTGGCCATCGGTGAGCCGGACCAGATGATCCGCACCGTCGGCTGGTGCACGGGTGGGGCGCAAGGTTATTTCGATGCCGCGGTGGCCGCGGGTGTCGATGCCTACCTGAGCGGCGAAGTCTCGGAGCAGACCACGCACCTGGCGCGCGAAAGCGGCGTGGCTTACCTTGCCGCCGGCCATCACGCCACCGAGCGCTACGGCATCCGCTCGCTGGGCGAGCATGTGGCCGAACGCTTTGGCCTGCGCCATACGTTTATCGATATTCCTAATCCCGTCTGATCTGACGAAAAACAAAACGGCCCCATCGGGGCCGTTTTATCTTCCGGGGTCGGCGCGCAGACGGCGCACCAATCAGCGGGTCTTCAGGCTGTCCCGGATTTCACGCAGCAGCACGACTTCCTCGGGCGGTGCGGCGGGCGCTGCTTCCGGTTCCGCGGCGCGCATCCTGTTAAAGGCACGCACCATCAGGAAGATGATGAAGGCCAGGATCAGAAAGTTGACAACGATGGTCAGGAAATTGCCGTAGGCAAACACGGGCACGCCGGCCTTCTTCAAGGCATCGAGCGTAGTGGGTGTTCCGGGTGGGGGATCCGCCAGCACGATGAACATGCTGGAGAAGTCCAGCTTGCCGATCACGCGGCCTACCAACGGCATGATCAGGTCGTTGACCACTGAATCCACGATCTTGCCGAAAGCCGCGCCGATGATCACACCGACCGCGAGGTCGATGACGTTGCCGCGTACGGCGAAGGTTCTGAATTCCGAGATCATGCCCATGGGGGGTTCTCCTTCTTGTCGCTAGCGATGAACGGTTTCAAGCTCGAAGCCTGCCGCATCACTCACCGGAAAGCAAGCACCGAAGCCGCTTTCCGGGTTGCACGTCCGATAATCGCGCATGGCCGTGGCATTTTCTGCCTATCTAGTGCGCTGGTGTCTAAGGTACACTTTATGGTTGACGCAAAATCTAAATTGACTTCCCCTGGGGTTTGGAATGAGTGACCAGCAAGACGTGAAGAGCGTGGATAAGGGTCGCCGCAATTGGTTGATCGCGACATCCGTCGCTGGCGGCGTCGGAGGCGTAGCGGTAGCGGTTCCTTTCGTCAGTACTTTTGCACCATCGGAGAAGGCCAAAGCCGCGGGTGCTCCAGTCGAGGCGGATATTGGCGCGCTGAAGCCAGGCGAGATGATGACTGTCGAATGGCGCGGCAAGCCGGTCTGGATCATGCGGCGCACGGACGAACAACTGGCGTCGCTGAAGAAGACGGACGGCGAGGTGGCCGATCCCAATTCCGATGTGGCATTCACCATGCAGACGCCTGAGTACTGCAAGAACGAAACCCGTTCGCGCGCAGACCACAAGGACGTCCTGGTCGTGGTGGGTATCTGTTCCCACCTGGGCTGCTCGCCGTCGGGCCCCTTCGCCGCCGGTGCCAATTCCCAGCTCGGCTCCGATCCCGGTTTCCTTTGCCCCTGCCACGGGTCGACCTTCGACCTCGCCGGGCGCGTCTTCAAGAACAAGCCGGCTCCGCAGAATCTCGATGTTCCCCCCTACCAGTTCCTGACCGACAGCAAGATCGTGATCGGCAAGGACGAGAAAGGAGAAGCCTGATCATGGCGGCCGAAAAACAAGTCAAGACGACCGGCCTGCTGGGCTGGATCGACGCCCGCTTCCCCGCAACCCAACTGTGGGAAGACCACCTCTCCAAGTACTACGCGCCGAAGAACTTCAACTTCTGGTACTTCTTCGGTTCGCTGGCGCTGCTGGTGCTGGTGATCCAGATCGTCACCGGCATCTTCCTGGTGATGAACTACAAGCCGGACGCCACGCTGAACGCCGCCGGCATTCCCGTGGCCTTCGCCAGCGTGGAATACATCATGCGCGAAGTCCCCTGGGGCTGGCTGGTGCGCTACATGCACTCGACCGGCGCCTCGGCCTTCTTCGTGGTGGTCTACCTGCATATGTTCCGGGGCCTGCTGTACGGTTCGTACCGCAAGCCGCGCGAGCTGGTCTGGATCTTCGGCTGCCTGATCTTCCTGTGCCTGATGGCGGAAGCCTTCATGGGCTACCTGTTGCCATGGGGCCAGATGTCGTACTGGGGCGCCCAGGTGATCGTGAACCTGTTCTCGGCGATTCCCGTGATCGGCCAGGACCTGTCGCTGTTCATCCGCGGTGACTACGTCGTGAGCGATGCAACGCTGAACCGCTTCTTCTCGTTCCACGTCATCGCCGTGCCGCTGGTGCTGCTGGCGCTGGTCATTGCCCACATCATCGCGCTGCACGAAGTGGGTTCGAACAACCCGGACGGCGTCGAGATCAAGGCCAAGAAGGACGAAAACGGTATCCCGCTGGACGGCATCCCGTTCCACCCGTACTACTCGGTGCACGACACGCTGGGCGTTGCCGGCTTCCTGCTCCTGTTCTCGGCCGTGATCTTCTTTTTCCCGGAAGTGGGCGGCTACTTCCTGGAGCACAACAACTTCTTCCCGGCTGACCCGCTGAAGACCCCGCCGCATATCGCGCCGGTGTGGTACTTCACGCCGTTCTACTCGATGCTGCGTGCCACCACGTCGAACTTCCTGCCGATCCTGTGGGTGTTCTTCGCGCTGCTGCTCGGCATGGTGTTCCTGCGCAGCAAGGATGCGCGCGTGAAGATCGGTGCCGTCGCCATTGCGGTGATCCTGGCCGTGGGCTTCTACTTCATCGACGCCAAGTTCTGGGGCGTGCTGGTGATGGGCGGCTCGGTGGTGATCCTGTTCTTCCTGCCGTGGCTGGACCACTCGCCGGTCAAGTCCATCCGCTATCGTCCCGCTTTCCACAAGACCATCCTGACCGTCTTCGTGGTGGTGTTCCTGGTGCTCGGCTATCTTGGCGTGCAACCGCCGTCGCCGGTCGGTGAGAAGGTGTCGCAGCTCGGTACGCTGCTGTACTTCGCCTTCTTCCTGACCATGCCGCTGTGGAGCCGTGTCGGCGAGTTCAAGCCGGTCCCGGAGCGTGTCACGTTCCACCCGCACTGAGCGAAGCGAACCCCGACAAGAGCACAAGGACACAAGATGAAAAAGCTGCTTTCGATCCTCGCGCTGGCCGGCGCCTGCTTTGCCGGCGCGCCTGCCATGGCATCCGAGGGGGGCTTCCCCCTCGAGCCGGCACCGGTGAACACTGCTGACCTGTCGTCGCTGCAGCGCGGCGCCAAGCTGTTCGTCAACTACTGCCTGAACTGCCACGGCGCATCGATGATGCGTTACAACCGGCTCAAGGACATCGGCCTGACCGACGACCAGATCCGCGAGAACCTGCTGTTCAGCGCGGACAAGGTCGGCGAGACCATGACCATCGCCATGCAGCCGAAGGAAGCCAAGGCCTTCTTCGGTGCGCAGCCGCCGGACCTGTCGGTGATCGCCCGCGCCCGCGGCGACGACTGGCTCTACACCTACCTGCGCACGTTCTACCGTGACGACAGCCGCGCCACCGGCTGGAACAACCTGGTGTTCCCGAGCGTCGGCATGCCGCACGTGCTGTGGGAACTGCAGGGCCAGCGCGCCGCCAAGTTCACGGAAGTGGAAGAGCACGGCGAGAAGGTGCACAAGTTTGCCGGCTTCGAGCAACTGAGCCCGGGCAAGCTGAGCAAGGTCGAGTACGACCAGGCCAGCGCTGACCTGGTCGGCTTTCTGGACTGGATGGCCGAGCCCGCGCAGAACCACCGCAAGCGCCTGGGCGTCTGGGTGCTGCTGTTCCTGGGCGTGTTCACCGTCTTTGCCTGGCGCCTCAACGCCGCGTACTGGAAGGACGTGAAGTAAAGGCATGCCAGGGGCCCGAATCCGGGCCCGGACAAGGCAAAGGCCAGGGGTGGCCGCTGCGAAAGCAGCACCGCCCCTGGCCTTTTCTCTTGGAAAACCTGCCGAAGCGCGCCAATAAAGTGCCCCATTTGCCACAAATTTGCTTTCTGATGGTCGACTTTGGCAGAATGACAGACCTTACTGTCCGACCCTGCTTCGGCTAAGCCCAAGGAATCCAACCATGATGGTGTTGTATTCGGGTACGACTTGCCCGT
This sequence comes from Cupriavidus sp. FW305-46, assembly GCF_058787075.1. Lineage (NCBI taxonomy): Bacteria > Pseudomonadati > Pseudomonadota > Betaproteobacteria > Burkholderiales > Burkholderiaceae > Cupriavidus > Cupriavidus sp. FW305-46. The sequence continues at coordinate 3,791 of NZ_JBYSZI010000050.1, read as the reverse complement.
TTTCCCAACGTTGCCGCCTTGTCCTGTTTGAAAAGGGCATGGATTTTGAAATCCGCGACGTCGACCTGTTCAACAAGCCCGAAGATATTTCGGTGATGAACCCGTACGGCCAGGTGCCCATCCTGGTCGAGCGCGACCTCATCCTGTATGAGTCGAACATCATCAACGAATACATCGACGAGCGCTTCCCGCACCCGCAGCTGATGCCGGCTGACCCGGTGCAGCGCGCCCGCGCCCGCCTGTTCCTGTTCAACTTCGAAAAGGAACTGTTCACCCACGTCTACACGCTGGAGAACGAAAAAGGCAAGGCCGCGGAGAAGAACCACGAACGCGCCCGCGCCGCGATCCGCGACCGCCTGACGCAGCTTGCGCCGATCTTCGTCAAGAACAAGTACATGCTGGGCGAAGAGTTCTCGATGCTCGACGTCGCCATCGCGCCGCTGTTGTGGCGCCTGGACCACTACGGCATTGAGCTGTCGAAGAACGCCGCACCGCTGCTGAAGTATGCTGAACGCATTTTCAGTCGTCCCGCGTACATCGAAGCGCTCACCCCGTCCGAAAAGGTGATGCGCCGCTAACCGGCACCGGCCCGAAGGCATCCGCCCTCGGGCCACCACGGCGCCATTGGAAGCACAATGTCTGAAACCTCCACCAAGCCCTACCTGATCCGCGCCATCTATGAATGGTGCACGGACAACGGCTTCACGCCGTACATCGCCGTCTTCGTCGACGCCAACACCAGCGTGCCGCGCGAGTTCGTCAAGAACAACGAGATCGTGCTCAACGTCAGCTTCGACGCCACCAGCGGCCTGGACATGGGCAACGAGTGGATCACCTTCAGTGCACGCTTTGGCGGCGTCTCGCGCAAGATCGACGTCCCTGTCGAGAACGTGCTGGCCATCTACGCCCGTGAAAACGGGCAAGGCATGGCCTTCCCGGTCGAACGCAGCCTGCCGGAAACCCAGGCCGCCACCGAGCGTGAAAACAACCCGCCGCCCAAGCTGGCCCCGGTGGAAGCCGAGACCTCGGCAACTACCACCGACACTGGCCCCGGCGACGACGACACGCCGCCCCCGGTGCCCCGCATCGGCAGCAAGAAGCCCGCACTGAAAGTGGTGAAGTAAGCCATCCCAAAGCGGACCGCAATGCAGTAGAATCGCGGTCTGCACCAGACATGCCGGCTTAGCTCATCAGGTAGAGCAGTTGATTTGTAATCATCAGGTGGCGGGTTCGAGTCCTGCAGCCGGCACCAGAATTTGAAAACGGGCTACGCAAGATTGCGTAGCCCGTTTTGTTTTTGTGGCAAGGGCGCACAGCCGCATCAATGCCGAAAAAAATGACTTATTCATCTAGTCGTTGTGGGCGTAGATTTCTGACTAGTAGCAATGACTAGAAGGCAATCCATGGCTGGCAGCCTGATTTCCAAGACCGAGTTCAAGGCGTGCGCCCTCGAGTATTTCCGCCAGATCGAAGCCTCGGGCGAGCCGGTCATTGTCACGGACCACGGCAAGCCCACACTCGAGGTGCGTCCCTATCGCGGGCTGGAGCGTGACCCCCTTCAGGTATTACGCGGCACCGTGGTGCGCTACGACGCGCCGACGGAGCCAGTGGACGTTGAGTGGGAGGCCGAGCGGTGATCGTGCTGGATAAGCGTGCCTTATTCCCTTACTGCACCGAGCGCAGCACCCAGCTTTCCAGCAAACCTCGACCCGTCCCCAAACGTCATCACCAACTGCCGCGTAGCCCGCGTCATCGCCACATACATCAGCCGCGCTTCGTCTTCATCCGCCTCATCATGCTTATGCGGCATCCCCGTGGCCGGAATGCATACCAGCGGAAACTCCAATCCTTTGCTGCTATGCATGGTGATCACCTTGACGCTGTCCGCGCCGGGTGTAAATCGCTTGGTGATTTGGGGACATTCGAACGGAATGCCCTTGCGCGTGAGCGCGCTGGTGACGTGTCCGACCGTGTCCCAATGGCGATAGAGCACCGCCATTTCTGACCAGGGCGTACCAGCCCGATTCTCGTCAGTCAGGATCTGCGCAATGCGCTCAGCTTCCGCCTCTACGTTTGGCAATTCGATCAGCAGCGGTTTGTTGCCGCGGCGCCCGGCACCGACAGGTTGCACGGTAGGCGCTTCGTCTTCGGCTGCCTCGGTCGGCCGCAGCAACTCATCCGCAAAGCTGCGCGCGACGGCCAGTATCTCCTGCGTATTGCGGTAGTTAAGCTTGAGGATGGTCGTACGGCCCCGGGCCTGGATGCCCACGCTGGCAAAGGTCATCCCGCGCTTCCTAGCGCCGCCATAAATGGACTGCGCATCGTCGTAGAGCACCAATAGGGAATTGCTCTCCGGATTCACCATCTGCACGACCAGCTTGAACCACTCCGGCCGGAAGTCATGCCCCTCATCGATCAGCACGGCGTCGTACTGGCCGGCCGGGATCGCTTTCCGGTCCACGCCCTGGATGACGCGATTTACCATTTCCTCAAAGAGCGCATCGCTGGGGCGCCCCTTCGGCCTGTCAATGTTGTAAGTCTCTAGTTGGCGCGAGCACCACGCATGGAAGTTGTGGACGTGGACCTTCTCTTCGATGCCTTTCTCGATCATCGTCGCCGCCAGCTTGGCGGCGAGGGTCTTGTTGTAGCAAAGCACGAGGACTGGCCGTGTGACGATCTTTGCAAGATGCTCAGCCCGGTAGCCGAGGATCATCGTCTTGCCAGAGCCGGCGACGCCATGAATGACCCGGTGGCCTTCGCCGAGGCTGCGTGCCAACTGCTCCTGCTGGAGATCCATGACGCGAAGGATGTCAGGCATATTCAGCGGCTCCGCGGCATCCTCCGGAAAGAGCGCGCGTTGCTCCGGCATGCGGATCTGCGGGAACAGGTGCCAGCGAATCCGCTCGATTTGCGGCAGGGAAAGCTTGAAGGTGAACTTGACCGGGAACATCTCCCACAGGCGCTGCTGGAAGCGTTCCGCGTCGACCGCCTCATACATCTCGTCCTGGCAGATCACCAGGTGCGGGGGCAGGACGTCACCGAGGTTGGTCTTGTCGAACTGGGCACGCGTGATGTTGGACAGGACGACGCCGCAGCCGTAGGGAAAGAAGGGTTTGCCCTTCAACGAGCCGCTAGGCCAGACCAACTGCGGATCGCGCTGCAGCAGGTTGGTGACATAGAACATGTACTGGCGGGCTTGCTCGAGGGGATTCATCTCCCGCACCAGCCCGCGATCCGTCAGCAGCGTGACATCGCGCTGGTCGACTTCCCGGATGGTATCCAGCCTCCAGTCTTTCACCTCCAACACCAGCAGACCCCGGCTGGGATGGAAGACGATGAAATCCGGATGCCTGGTTTTCTCTCCGATGGCGACGTCATACCAACACAGGTAGTCGTCCTCCAGCTTTGTCTCCAGACGCTCGGCGAAGCGTCTCTCTCCACTGGTCATGCGCGAAGTGACCGAACCCAGCGCGGGAATCAGCGTGGCCATGCGTTGTTGCTCTTCTTATTGCCCGTTCAGGAACTGCGCTGACCACGGTAGGTGTCGCGGACCCGGTGCGACGGCGGTCAGGCAGGTTTGTTATGCGGCAATTGTAGGCACAAAACGGTAACGGTGGCTATTTCGGTAGTTTTGGTGATTTGCCGGTTGGCGACACTGGCGAGCCGGCGGCTCCGGGGGCTGTCAAGCGGTCTGCGCCGGCTTTCCGGCGATCCGCGCCGCCGATCCGTCGATTCCCGCCACCCCCATATCAGAGCCCGGATCGCAGTGGTAACCTCCCGCTATCTCCGCC